>JAPKZV010000042.1 GCA_026393585.1 Actinomycetota bacterium | reverse complement strand
GGGGTGTTCCGTCACTGACCCACAGCTCTTCACCGTGTACTCCGTCATTGGCGCGGAAATAGGTGATTCCATTCAACTGCACCAACCAAGACGGATTACTTGCTTGCGTTGCAATGTCGAGGCCTCCGACTTTGCGAGTTGAAGCACTGGTTCCACTTGACACCCACAGCGAAATACCACCAACGTCTGAAGCAAAGAAGAACACCAGCGATCCCGATTGCTTCAAGTTGTTTGGGCTACTACCTAATGGGCCGGCATAAACATCGTGAACAAGCATTGTTCCGATTGCCGTTCCATTGGTCTTCCAAAGTTCTGTTCCGGTTGCACCATCATCAGCATTGAAATACGCGACATCACCAACCACCGTAAAGCCGTAGGGATTTGACCCAGCATCGGGGTTGATGTCTTTCAAAATTTTTGGGTCAGTTCCATCAGAGTTCGACACCCACAACTCACAACCACGTTCGTCATCGCAGGCGCGATAGATGATCTTGTTTCCGAGCAATGTCATTTCTGCTGGATCACTACCGTTGTTATCGTTGGTGACATTGGCGATCACCGCAACTCCAACTGATGAAGTAATGAGTGCAATCGCGAGTCCAGTTGCGGTCGATCGACGGCTCCACCACGAGGACACAAAACGTGAAGGTGTCGAAATAGAAGAAGTTGAAATTGAACGTGCAAACATGCCGTCGACCCCCGCCAGAAGCTGTAGTAGTTATATGGGATATAAATGCCTTGATAAACACTATTACTAGTTGTGGGTTTCATGCAATAAGTGCTTACAAAATGTCGACCTGATGCCTCAACGGGACAAAAGAAAAAGCCCCGCATGAAGCGGGGCCAAAACAAAACAATTGAAAGTTAGCAACGAGTGGAGACGAGGGGAATCGAACCCCTGACATCTACCTTGCAAAGGTAGCGCTCTGCCAACTGAGCTACGTCCCCGTTACGGCTCTGACAGGTTAGCCGAAAACCCGAAAACGCAACCTACTGTGGGTTCATGGCTCAACAATCAAACCCCGGTGGTCGGCCCGACCGTTTGAAATTCGGCACCTTCTTGGCGCCGCACCACCCCGTCGGTGAAAACCCGGTTCTGCAGTTTCAGAGCGACCTCGACTTCGCCGCTCACCTTGATCGATTGGGCTTTGACGAATTCTGGTGTGGAGAACACCACTCAAGCGGTTGGGAGATGATCGCTTCGCCAGAAATGTTCTTGGCTGCTGCGGGCCAACGCACGCACACCATCGGACTCGGTACCGGAGTGATCTCACTTCCCTATCACCATCCATTCAATGTCGCTCAACGAATCGTGCAACTTGACCACATGACCAAGGGCCGCGCCATGTTTGGTACCGGACCAGGCGCGTTGCCCAGTGACGCGTGGACTCTGGGTATTGATCCGTTGATGCAGCGCGATCGCCAAGACGAAGCACTCGGTGTCATCATGCGATTGCTGCGTGGCGAAGATCGTTTCTCACACGAGAGTGATTGGTTCACACTCAAAGATGCACAACTGCAGTTGCTTCCCGTTCAAGACAACATGCCTGTCGTGACCGCATCAACGTTGTCGCCATCAGGTATGCAGATGGCCGGCAAGTTTGGTTGTGGTGTTTTATCTATTGCCTCAAACAGCACAGCTGGTCTTGCCGCGTTGCCGACGCAATGGTCATTTGCTCAAGAGTCAGCACTGAAGCACGGCCAAACCGTTGATCGCAAAAATTGGCGTGTTATGTTGAGTTTCCATATCGCTGAATCACGCGAAGAAGCGCGCAATCAAGCCGTTGACGGCTTGCAGCGTTGGCACAACGAGTACAACGTGTGGACCCTTGGTCGACCAGGTGCCGTACATGTTGAAAACAAATGGGATTTACTTGAACAAATCACTGCAGGCGGAACTGCGATCATTGGTACACCTGATGATCTCGTTGCAACAATTCGAAACTTGCAAGAAATCACTGGTGGCTTTGGTGTTGCTTTAGGTTTTGCGCACGACTGGGCGAATCGCGAGAACACATTGCGTTCATGGGATTTAGTAGCGCGTTATGTTGTTCCTGAAATCAATCGCACCACAGTTGGCCAGCGCGCGTCGATGAAGTTTCTCAATGACAATCAAGCAGCATTAATGGCTGGTGCTGGTGCTGCGGTCATGCAAAAGATTCTCGGTGACGAACGCGCTTCAGCCGAACTCGGTGTGATGATGCAACAAATGCAATCTGGTAAAGATGATCGAGGAACAACGTTCCGTCCAGGTGGCGGAGTCCGCGAAGATCAGTTGCCCGAAAACAAATAATCAGTCGTCTTTTGTTGC
>JAPKZV010000068.1 GCA_026393585.1 Actinomycetota bacterium | reverse complement strand
CCAGCGACAATGCGTGCCGAGGTCTCATTGACGGGATGAGGGAAAGAAAAGAACGATTTCACTCGCTTTACGATATGGACAATTCACGAATAAAAGCGAAATGCCTCTACAACTACTACCGTAGGAAGTGATGTCTCTTCGGCTCACCGTCAATGAACACGCGTTTCGCGCCCACGTCGCCCATGTCGTGGGAACCACCCCTGGCCTCATCCCCGTTGTTAAAGGCAACGGCTATGGGCTTGGGCGGCCGTTTCTTGTGCACTTGGTATCGGAATTACTCGGCTCCGCACAAGCCGTTGCGGTGGGAACTGTTTTCGAAGCGCAAGGTATTCCCGCCCCCACCCCTGTCTACATCCTCACCCCCATTGGCGAGTTCGACCAAGTAGATATTCCCTCAAATGCCATCCCCACTGTTGCCACAGAACGTGACCTCGCCGTTCTGCAGACCAATGGCTGGAAAAGCCCCGTGGTGGTCAAACTTGCTTCCCCGATGCAGCGCTTTGGCGTGGCGACGCACGATTTCCTTGCCCTCGTGCAACACATCAGTGCAGCTGGGCTCACCATTCACTCGTGTGCTTTGCATTTGCCACTGCACCAAAGCGATGAAGAAATCATTGCTCAACTCAAAACTTGGATACCGCTCATACCTAACTGCGTCACCGTCTCGTTGAGCCACGTTTCATCTACTCAACTTGTTGAAATCCGCGAAGCATTTCCCACTACAGAATTTGAAGTACGGCTAGGCACTGCACTGTGGCACGGCGATAAATCTTTTTTTTCTTTACACACTGAAGTTCTTGCTGTGCATCCAATTGAAAAAGGCAACACAGCGGGTTACCACAGCACCGCCGCACCTGCCGATGGCCACATTGTTGTAGTGGCGGCCGGAACCGCCCACGGAGTATCGCCATTAGAAAACGGGTTAAGCCCATTTCATTTCCAACAGCAGCGACTCACTTTGCTTGAATCGCCGTATATGCATAGTGCAATGTGTTTCGTTCCCCTCGGTCAATCCTGCCCAAAGATTGGCGATGCAGTCGATGTGCAACGGCCGCTGCACAGTGTTGCTCCCGACATCACACTGTGGGCATAACTATTCATGACTAATGCAGCGTTACCAACACGTAACGGCGTTGCTCGTTTTGCAGAGCTCGATATTGCTCGCAGCATCGCTCTGTTTGGCATCATTGTTTTGAATTACCACGGTTACCTCAACGGAGGTAATGCCACGGGCTCTGTTCAGACAACATGGTTTGCTCGACTCATGGATCCTTGGAATGGTCTCCTCGTTCCTAGCCCTGTCATCTTTGTTGTTGTCGCCGGAATTGGCTGTGGTCTTCTCACGTCAACAAGCCAGCAGGTAAGCAACGCAGAATTGCGGTGGCTACTTATTCGGCGCGGAACATTTCTCTTCACCATCGGAACAATGTTTGAGTGGGTATGGAACGGCACCATTCTTCCGTATTACGGAATTTATTTTATTTTGGCAGCTGGTGTGTTTCACCTCAAAACAAAACACATTGCAATGCTTGCTGGAGCTATCACCTTGGCCGCGGCACTTCTTTCCTTTTGGCGTTACCGCCAAGAAATCAATGGACATTCAACTAGTTGGCTGCAACCATTTGAACCCAATACCCCTCGCAATTTTCTCTTTCGTTATTTCATTGACTACACGCATCCGGTACTGCCATGGTTCGCTTTTTTCTGCGTTGGGCTCATCATCGGAAAGTCTTATTCCACCTTCCGTTTGAAGCGGAAAACCATACTTTTTGCCAGCATCCCAGCGCTTTTCTGTATATATCTCGCAAGTGGTCTTGCGCTCCATCACACTGACGGTTCGTGGCAACACGTTTTGAGTACAGACCCCTTTGAACGAGGCGTGCTTGCAACTGCTGGTGCTTGCACCAGTGCGGTTGTCATCGTAATACTCATTTCTTTACTTGCCGACAAATACTCCACTTCGCCACTTGCTCAACTACTCCAGCGCTCGGGTCAGATCACATTGACCTTGTACTTGTGTCACGGTTTTATATACAACGCAGTAGTGAACTGGTGGAACTGGATTCAACCAGGCGGGTTCACCATCGCATTTATTTTTTCCTGCGTGGTGTGGACACTGCTCATTGCCGTTGGTGTTCGGTGGCAAACATCAATTGGCAAAGGACCCGTTGAAGTGGTGTACCGCAAATTCGGCAACTAAGAGTGCAGTTAAATTCTTGCCATGCGGTTCATACCGCGTAGTGCAAAAGCTGCTGCACCAATCAACGAACCATCGTCGCCTAAACGGGCAGGAACAATGCGTGCGCCACTAGAAAATTCGAGTCTGCACAATTCATCAAGACTGTTTTGTGCGGCTTGGAAAAATGGAGCACCAAAACCGAGCGCCACACTTCCACCTACGACGGCGAGTGGCAAGTCGAGCAGGTTGCATACCGATGCAATTCCGCGACCTACAAGACGCCCTGTGCGCTGAATAATTTCATACGTCGGCTGCGTAGGAGGCCTGCCGGTAATTGCTTCAATTGCTGGTCCAGAAGTTTCTGCTTCCAAACACCCGCGTGCGCCACATACGCAACGGCGGCCGCTTGGTTCCACAATGACATGCCCAATGTGCCCGGCATTACCCGATGCGCCATCAAGGAGGCGGCCATTCAGAACAATGCCACCACCAACGCCCGTAGAAACCACCATTGCCAAGAAGTTGTCGTGCCCTTTTGCAGCACCTTTCCAACCTTCACCAAGTGCAAGCGCTTTCGCATCGCCATCAGCAAATACTGGCAAGCCCGTCAGAGTACGCAAATGCGGTACCAGTGGGAAATCACGCCAACAGGGAATATTGAGCGGAGACACCAACTCGGCATTTTCTGTCATTGGGCCCGCGCAACCCACACCAAGAGCTATCGGTTGTGCACCATGTTGTCCGCGTGCTTTGGTGAGCATTGCATCAACGAGTTGCGCAACATCATTAAAAAGATTTTCATCGCTTTGGTTACTGCGAACCGCAATGCGACCTCTATCGATGACATTTCCTTCACGAGTAACAAGCCCAGCTGCAATTTTCGTGCCACCAATGTCGAGAGCGAGAAGGACGTCCATACCGCTCTAGTGTCTATCGCACAGCAACATGAAAGTAAGTTTTTTCCGCGACTAATCTGTTGCAAGATGCTGTGCACAACACCACCACCTGGTTGGGAAACTATATTCGCCGCCGAACAGTCTATGAATTATTGGGATATGCTGAGTTTTTTTATAGATGCTGAACGTGCATCGCATGAGATCTATCCACCACATCATGAAATGTTTGCAGCCTTTTTTGCAACTCCATTGCACAACGTCAAAGTGGTCATCGTTGGGCAAGACCCGTATCACCAACCTGGCCAAGCACATGGGTTGAGTTTTTCTGTCAACACAAATGTCGCACCACCACCCTCGTTACGAAATATTTTTACTGAGTTACTCAGCGACGTGAACGTCGATCGCAATCAACACCCTGCGAAAGGGAACCTCACGTCGTGGGCAGAACAAGGTGTGTTGCTACTGAACACCACTTGTACTGTGCGTCGCGATGAAGCTGGTTCTCACAGCGGCAAGGGATGGGAAAAATTCACCATCGCTGCTTTGCGCGCCGTTGCCCACACTCATGAACACGTGGTGTTTATTTTGTGGGGCAAACATGCTCAGGCATTAAGACCCCACCTCGAGATCACTGGCCACGACCACACATTCATTGAGTCGCCGCATCCCTCGCCATTGTCTGCATACCGTGGCTTCTTTGGCTCCCGCCCATTTTCCCTAGCAAATCAAGCACTTCAGCAGCACGGCCAGATGCCGATAACATGGTAATTCCCATAGTATTCAATGGTTATTGCAGCGAGAGGAGGATCCATGGGTTCAGTACGTCGACATGCCATTCTCAATGCCTCCGCAGCACTTGTCTGGGAATTCATTGGCCGCCCAGGTGCCCTGCACGAATGGTTCCCCATTACCGCTACTCGCGTTGAAGGCGACAAGAGATGGATCACCTTGCCCACAGGCATTGTCTTTGAGGAAGACATCTTGTTGGTCGATCACGACCTGCGCCGGTTCCAATACGCAATTACCAATAACCCTCTCATCACTAGCCACCTGGGCACCTATGACGTCATTGAACTGACGCCAACTACTTGCATCGTTGTCTACAGCACCAATGTTGAGCCAGAAGTATTTGCACTTGCTATTGGTGCAGCAGCTGGCGAGGGAATGCGTTTTCTGGAAAAGAAATATGGCATTCCAAAGAATGAAGGAACTCGCTAATGGCACGTCGCATCTTGTTCATCACCACCGACCAACAGCGCTTCGATGCTCTCGGTTGTAATGGCGGAGTTGTTGCACGCACGCCTGTGGTCGACTCATTTGCAAAAGAAGGCATTCGCTACAACCGTGCGCTTCCTTCGAATGTTGTTTGCATGCCATCACGTAGTTCCATGATCACAGGGCAACACGTTTCCACGCATGGCGTATGGATGAACGGCGTCACTCTGCCTGTCGACGCACCAAGCATTGCAGCCGACCTGTGGCGCAAGGGCTACCGCACTTCACTCATAGGCAAGGCGCACTTCGAACCATTCCTCGACCCCTTTGCACTCTTCACGGAAAACACCATTGCTACTCAAGGCGTGGAAACTGTGATGCACAAAAATGCCGACGGAACTGAAGAACCTCACCGTGGTTTTGAACACCTCGAATTTGCGACACACAATGCCATGGGTCCTTTGCATTACGCCCAATGGATACGGGCAAATTTCCCTGAGGGCGCCGACATGCTCTACCCCGTCATCAACCGCAAACTGCAGGTGAATGAAATGGGCGGCGGCGATACTGGTGCACCGCAGGTGAAACACAACCCCATGCCGCTTGAGTGGTACCACACGAGCTGGGTAGCCGACCGAGCAATGAACTGGCTCTCTTCTCAAAATGATGAAGACGACATGTTCTGCTGGGTGAGTTTTCCCGACCCCCATCATGCATGGGACCCACCCATGTCGGAACTGCACCGCGTGAATTGGCGCGATCTCGACCTACCAGCCGGATACATCAGCGACCCTGCAGAACGTGAACGCATTTTGAGTACGAAGCCCGCGCAATGGCTTGCGTGGTACAACGGCGAATTTGTTTCGAACTTCGAAGCACCTGCCCAATGGGTACCCAACACTTTGACCGCCGACCAGGTACGAGAAGTGAACGCGATGGTGCATATTGAAAACGAACTCATCGACGAAGCAATTGGCCGCATTGTTGGTCTCTTCAAAGAGCGTGGCTGGTGGGACGACACCGACGTTATTTTCACCACCGACCACGGCGAATTCCAGGGCGACTTCGGGCTTCTTTTCAAAGGCCCGTACCATGTCGACTCACTCATGCGACTTCCACTCATTTGGCGTCCCGCACCTTCACGTGTTGGCACCACTACTCCAACTGTGGTGAATACTCCTGTGAGTTTGGTATCGCTCGCTGCAACTTTTGCCCACATTGCTGGTCTGCCTCAACCTGCCTATGTTGAAGCTGCGCGACTTCCACTGAACGATGCAGAAGCAGTGGAGCTGAAACATGAGCGTGTACTCACCGAGTGGGACAGCGTTTTGTTTGGCAAAATTGTTTCACTGCGCACCATTACCCGTGGCTCTTGGGTATGCACCGCAACATTGCCAGGCTCGTTGCACGATGGCACCGATGGTGAGCTCTACAACCTCGACAACGACCCGCTTCAGCATCACAACTTGTGGCACAACAGCGAACACCGCGCCATGCGCGACGATCTTCTTGCCGATATGTGGGACCATCTGCCCGAACGAAAAGGTGTTCGGCGTGAATGCGATGCCCCGGTTTAACGCTCGTTAAAGCGCTTTCACCCATTTCATTGCGTTGTCGAGCATCGCAATTTGTGCATCAACTTTGTTGACTGGGGTCATGTCGCCGGTCAACATGCGGTTAGCCATTGTGCTGAGCGACAGCCATGTGGTGCCCGATGCTTTCCACGCTGCCACTTCAGGCGATAACGCTTCTTCTCCGCGTTGTAAGTGCAGTACTGCATCGGTGGGGAAACTTGCCGCATCACGGCCCTGCAACGCAAGTTCCTCGCGCAAAATTGCCAATGCATTTTGAATGCGTTCGCCAGTGTTGCCGAAAATATAGCCATCACCCATGCGCGCAGCGCGGCGAACAGAAGCTTCTGCACTTCCACCAAACCAAATGGGTATTTGCCGATTAGGCAAGGGAACAATTCCACCTCTATCGACACGGTGATATTTGCCAGAGAAGTCGTTCACCGGTGATGTCCACAACTGGCGCATTAGTTCCACTTGTTCTTCCATCCGTTTTGCACGGTTGCGAAATTCAGTATTCAACGCTTCGTATTCGACGTAGTTCCAACCGGTTCCTACACCGAGCACCAAACGTCCCCCGCTCAAAAGGTCGAGGTCGGCTGCTTGTTTGGCTACTAATACCGCTTGTCGCTGAGGAAGAATCAGTACGCCAGTGACAAGCTCAATGTCGGTGGTGATTGCTGCGATGTAGCTAAACAGCACCAACGGTTCATGGAACTCATCTTTTTCCGTGTACGGGCCCCACAACTTGGGTTCACGATCGGCATGCACCGCACCAACAACATGGTCGTAAGCAACAATGCGCTCAAACCCGAGGTCTTCTACTGCTGCTACCCATGCTCTGATGGCTCCAGGGTCTTTGCCCATTTCAGTGGTGGGGAATACTGCTCCGTAACGCATGCATTTACTGTACGCCTTCTGATAGGACTAGGCGATGGCGCAGAAGACCCCCTTCAACAGCACGTACTACAAACGTTTCTATGGAAAGGCGGGCGTGCATAATGCCGAGAAAATTGCCCACCTCGCCCAGGGCGTACATTCGTTGTGTGCCTGGTGGGGCCTTCCCATTCGCAGTGTTCTCGACGTAGGTGCCGGCCCTGGTTTTTGGAGCAACTGGTATCGCACTCAACACCCCAACATCAAAGTTCTCTCTACCGATATCAGCGAACATGCATGCGCCACCTACGGGCATCAACAACGCGATATCAGCACATGGTTGCCACCACGGTCTTATGACCTCGTCATTTGCCATGGCGTATTGCAATACCCAAGCAATGCAGATGTTCGCCAAGCAATTCAACACTTGGGTACAGCAACACAGCACTTTATGTATTTAGAGATACCCACCAAGAGCGACTTTGCAGAAGTTGTTGATGCATCGGTAACCGACATGGAAGTGCACCATCGCACTGGTGCGTGGTATCGCAAAGAACTTGCACCGTACTTTGTTCAAGTAGGTGCAGGGCTTTGGCAATCACGTCAGAGCAACATTCCGATGTATGAATTAGAAGCGTGTCGCTAAGAAACTAACGCCGTGCCAGTACGGCATCACTCACCCAACATGTTTCAAGATGCAGCGTTGAGCGAATACGCACCACACGCTTCTCTTCATGTACGGCTTTACCACACATCGAAAGTGCAGCTTTAATACACGACTCTTCATCGGGCAAGACCATAGGGAGCCTGCTGCGACGCACACCCGATGGACCTGCAGTAAAGCAGTTGAGGTACGTCTTTTCCCAGTCGATGGCATTTGCTACGGTGGCAGGAATAAAGTCGGCGAGACCAACACCCAACACATTTCCCCCAGATGCTTCGGTAATACTCAACAACACAATGGTTGCTGGTGGATGTGGAAAATCATCAAGCCCATGCACCCAGAATCGCCCACTCACGTTGGGGTCGATGGTGGTGCCAGAGATATCTTTTCCACCGCGTTCCACAATGAGCACATCGATGTCGGTGAAAGGCAACTGAGGAACAAGTGAACGCGCATACGCGGTGAGGTCGCGCTCTGCGCTTCCACCCACTTCATCACTCGATAATGCTTGCACGCGAACAACTGCACCTGCGCACGACTCAACCGTTGCAACTCCACCCAGCAAGCGACCCGTTGCTCGTAAAGCAGTAATGCCATCTAACAAACGCAGTGCCATTTGTTCTGGACCACACGAATGGATGAGTGCTGCTCCTGGTTGTTTACCAAAACCCACCACTGCCATTTTTGTGCAGCCACTTTCAATGGGGCCTTTGAAGCACGTGTGTGGCTTCACCCTGTTCACCGGCAAGATGTAATGAGCGCCTGCAGCATGCTCGTCTAAGTACACAGGGGTGCCAGCAGCAGTGCGGGCAATCTCAAGCGTTTTCATTGACGAGCGAATGTCACAACCAATGCTTTCTTCGGTCACTCCTAGTGTGGCGAGCAATTTTTTTTGGCCTTCAGCAGTACCGCCGGCATGGCTACCCATTGCGGGAACTACAAATGGCAACGCTCCGAGTGCACGTAAACCTGCAATAGCTCCCCGCAAGGTTTCTACGCGCCCGGTGAGACCTCTACTTCCTGCACCAACAGCAACGGTTTTCCCCGCTAAGTCAATGGAAGCAAAGCGGTCTTTCACTGCTTGCATGACTGCATCTTCCACATCGCCAACCGGCTCTGGTTGAGGAACGTCAAGTGCTATTTCATGGAGTTCTGGCACCACGAGGTCGGGAGAATAGGGCAGTCTCACGCCTTGTGACAGTTGTTCCCACGAGCTAGCCATATATGAAGAGTACCGACCGCTACTGCCCAGTCATGCCATCGGCTAGCGTCGTAGCATCCCATCAGTTCATGAATTCAATATTCTTGAACGACATCAATACAACAAGGAGAAAACATGCGTCGTATTCAACGCCTCGCTATCCCAGTGGTGGCACTTAGTCTCTTTCTCGTTGCCTGTGGCAGCGATAGCGACACCGCAAGTGACGAAACCACCGTCGATACCTCAGCAGAGGTCATTACCGACGACACCATGGTCGACGACTCTGCCTCAGCAAAAATTGACATCACAGCACTCGGCCTCATCAAAGAGGGTGCAATTACTGTTTGCACCGATGCTCCATACGAGCCATTTGAATTCCAAGATGAAGCCACCAAGGAATGGACCGGCTTCGACATGGACCTCATGAAGGTCATTGCCACCAACATTGGCGGCTTGTCGTTGGAAGTAACAGTTCAACCATTCGACGGCATCTGGCTTGCTCCAAAAGCAAAAACCTGTGACCTCGTTGCATCAGCTATGACCATCACTGAAGAGCGTGCGGCGAATGCTTTGTTCTCTGACCCATACTTCGATGCCGACCAGTCACTTCTTGTTCGCGCAGAAGATAAGGCGACACTTGTTGACCTTGCCTCACTTGCAGGAAAAACAATTGCAGTACAAACCGGCACCACCGGCGAAACATATGCCAAGGAAAATGCAAAAGACTCCACATTGAAGTCGTTCGATGAACCAGCAGCAATGTTCCTTGCACTCGAAGGCAAGCAAGTTGATGCAATCTTGCAAGACCTTCCTGTGAACGGTGCACGTCAGGTAAAAGAGCCAACCAAGTTTGCTCTCACAGCTACTTTCACCACTGGCGAGCAATACGGTTTTGCGCTTGCTCAAGACAACACAACACTTGCTGAAGCAGTGAACAGTGGTCTTGCAGCTGCAAAAGACTCAGGCGAATACGACACCATTTTCGCCAAGTACTTCGGTGCAAAGGGTTAATACAAAGGTTTTTACCTTTCACACAATATGAATATGAGTCGACGCCAACGCTTGCAACTGGTACGGGGCGGCATTTATGCCCTCACCATTGCAGCGTTGGCGTTGCTCTTTATTTCCGTCGATTGGGGTGCCCTTGGTGGTGCACTCTTCAAATGGGATGTTGTTCAAAAACAGTTTCCCGACATTCTCACCAACGCTTTACGTAACACCATCATCTTCACCATTTTTGGTTTTATCGGCGGACTCTCACTCGGCTTGTTATTGGCCGTTATGCGCCTTTCCAAAAGCAGGCCCTACCGCTGGTTTGCCGCCACGTACATTGAAATTCTCCGTGGCGTTCCCCTTCTTGTCACACTTCTCATACTTGGTTTTGGTATTCCTATTGCCACAGGCTGGAGCTGGCCCAACCCGTACGTACAAGGCGCAGTTCCACTCGCACTTGTTGCCGGGGCCTACATTGCCGAAACGGTACGCGCAGGCATTGAGGCTGTGCCCCGCGGGCAAATGGAAGCAGCGCGCTCGCTCGGCATGTCGTACACGCGCGCCATGGTCACAGTCATCATCCCCCAGGCATTTCGCATCATTGTTCCACCACTCACCAATGAATTTGTCTTGCTCATTAAAGACACGTCACTCATTTCCGTTCTTGGTGTCACCGAGCGCACACTCGACCTCGCACGCTTTGGTCGTAACGGTGTGAACGATTCTGCAAATGCCACACCACTTGTTGTTGCCGGCTTGGTGTACTTAGCTCTTACTATTCCCCTCACACAGCTAGCTGCCTGGATGGAACGACGTTCAAAAGTAGGCCGACGATGAGTGAACCGCTTGTAGAACTTCGCCAGCTACACAAGAGTTTTGGCGACAACCACGTATTACGCGGAATCGACCTCACCGTCGCCAAAGGCGAAGTGTTGTGCATCATTGGACCTTCAGGCTCTGGCAAAAGCACCCTCTTACGTTGTGTCAATTTGCTCGAGCAGCCCACAGGCGGCCAAGTATTTGTGGCGGGAGTAGAACTCACCCACCGCGACTGCGATATCGACAAAGCGCGACGCGCCACCGGCATGGTGTTTCAGCAATTCAATTTGTTCTCTCATCTTTCTGTGCGCGAGAACGTCACCATTTCCTTACGCAAAGTTCTGAAGATGAAGCGTGCTGAGGCGAATGCACGTGCTGATGTTCTTTTAAACCGTGTTGGCCTTGCCGACAAGGCATCTGCCTACCCTGCGCAACTTTCAGGCGGGCAACAACAGCGTGTTGCTATTGCTCGTGCTCTCGCCATGGAGCCCAGCGTGATGTTGTTCGATGAAGCAACAAGTGCTCTCGACCCAGAACTCGTTGGCGATGTACTGGGTGTCATGCGCGAACTCGCCGAAGAGGGTATGACCATGTTGGTTGTGACCCATGAAATGGGTTTTGCTCGCAACGTTGCCGACCGCGTCATTTTCATGGACGGTGGCGTCATCGTTGAAGAAGGAAAACCTGCTCAAGTCATTAATGAACCTCGCGAGGAACGCACAAAGAAGTTCCTCGCGAATGTTCTTGAGAACTAAACCAAACCTGCCTTAAGGCAGCGCAACAATGGTGATTGTTCCTGCTGCGCCATCAACAGTGATGGTGGCACCATCGGGAATGCGATGTGTTGCATCGGTCACCGAAGCGACACAAGGAATTCCTAATTCGCGACTCACAATGCTCGCATGTGAACCAACAGCACCAAGGTTCACCACTACTGCACCAGCAGCAAGGAACAACGGCGTCCATGATGGGTCGGTGTTGAGGGTGACCAAAATGTCGTCGGCGTCGAGGCCCGATGGGTCGAATGGGTCGAGAATGATGCGTGCTTTACCGGTGTACACACCAGCTGAACATGCAGCACCCGTGAGTACATCGCCCACTTTGACCGGTTCATAGTTGCCTGCACCACGGCGCTTCCACTGTGACAACGGAGGTACGGAGCCATTCACAATAAATGGTGGTTCCAAAGTGGCAAGTTCTGCATGGTCAAGAGCACGCTCAGCGAGTGTTGCCTTAAATGAAGCAGGGTTCGCCAAGAATGCATCGAGCTCGGCTTCGAGCAGCATGAAAATATCGGTTTCTGCAGCAATGTTTCCTGCAGCGGCATGCCTGCGACCAAGCTCTGTAATGGCAACGCGCACTTCGTGAATGACGGCAATGTTGTTGGTTTTGCAACGCTCACGTGCTTGTTGCCAACCAGCAGCCGACGCATAACCAGCAGCAAACATGCCAGCGGTTTCTGCATCGCCTGCAAGTGCTTCAGAAATTTCTGCAAACAATCGAGCGCGTTCTGCACCATTGCGCTTGCTTGCAGCGCGTGGGTCGGAACCGTCGCTTTGATGACGCAAGCGATCGAGCTGAGCAAATGCTAAGCGTGGGTTTGTTTCATAGCTATGTGCAGCTGGGTCCCATTCATTGGGTCCACGCGAACCATGCTTCAACTTGAATGCATTCAATGCCTTTTCAAATTCCGTACCAGCTATGCGGCCTTCCCAACCTTCAAAGCCGGCATCGAATGCAGCAGTAATTTCAGGTGTTGAGCGAATGGTGCGTGAGAGATCCCACAAGTCGATAGCGATGAGCGCAGAGTCAACGTCGCCCACTGCACCAATGAGACGCACACCATCTTCTGGGCGGCCAATGGCTGCGGTAATTGCTTGCACAGCACCTGGCCCAAGTGATGCACCTAGCGATGACCACACGTGTTGTTCAAATGTTTCAACCAAGATGGGTGCCATGCTGCGTGCACGAGCAACGAGTTCTGCATCGCTCAGTTTTGATAAATCGGGGCGTTCAGCGCGAATTTTTTGGGCAAGAATTTTTTGCTGCTCAACGGGTGGATGCACCGTGGAACCCATGACGTAAGCCATGGTTTCGCCAAGCTTCGCTTCATGAACCGGGCTTTCGTGCCATGGCTCTGCAACGTATGGCGGTACATCGGGGTTGTCATCGAAATACGCGGCGTCAATAGCCTCTGGGGTCGCACCTGGCATACGAACGCCCATGAGGCGAGCTTGCATGAGTGAGTTGTAGAAGTAGCCACCAAAGAGCCCGAAGGTTTCTGGTGGAGTGCCGTAATCTTCGTGTTCAAAAACACCGAAAGTAACAAAGCCCACTTTGCATCCGAGCACCACACCTTTTTCCCAACACAAACTCCAACCCAATGGGCTCACTGGGTCGGCTAGTACGTCGGCGGCGTTGCCGCGCGTATAGCTAGGAAAACGCTTTGTTGGAGTGCGGTCGATAATCCATTTGTCAGCTAACACAGTGTCTCCCTTTGGCCCTGGCGGTGTTCACCGTCAGTTCACTTTCGTACTCGTGAAAAACTACCTGAGGTGAGGCCTGAGTCACACTACGGAATGTCCGAAATGGAATATTTCAGGGGCCATTTCCCTAAATAGGCCGCGGAATGGGTGGAATGCCACCCGTCAGCATGCCTTCTGCCCGTTCTTTCACTAATTCCACATAGCGCGGGTGGGTCATAATCCAAAAGGTGCCATTGTTGATGGCCTCGAGCACTTGGTCGGCAACATCTTCAGGGTCAATGGCTTCGGTCGCCGTGGTAAGACCTTGAGTGCCAAAGGCTTCGCCCTTCACGCCACCTGGGCGGTTGCGTTCACTGAAACCAATTTTGGTGCGCACAACCCCGGGGCATAGCACGGAAGCACGCAACGGAACCTTGGCTGCCATGGCGTCGGCAAGGAGCGCCTCTGACAATGCAACTACACCCTGTTTCGCCACGTCGTAAGAAGCAATGCTCGGAAACGCCAAAATACCTGCTGTAGAGGCAGTGTTCACCACATGGCCGGGTTCACCAGAAGCGAGCATGCGTGGCACAAATGAATGCACTCCATAAATGGGGCCCCAGAGGTCGACACCCAGCACCCACTCCCACGATTCAATGGACGCTTCCCATGTGAGGTCGCGATGAACAACGCCTGCGTTGTTGCACAGAATATGAACTGCACCAAATTCTTCATATGAAAAATCGGCAAGTGCCTCTACTGCATTGCGATCGGACACATCGCAACGCATTGCTGCACACGGAATGCCTGCATCGTTCAACAAGTCGCTTGCGGCATCAAGGGCACCTTGTTCAACATCGGCAATGACTACGTTCATTCCCTCTGCGCCAAAGCGTTGAGCCATTGCTAAACCAATTCCCGATGCACCGCCAGTGATGACCGCGGTTTTTCCTTGCAAGTTTCCTAATACACCAGCCATGCGCGCTCCTTATGAAGTATCCCTATTTACAAAGCGTAGTTCTTTTCTGAACTCCGCCTGCCCAACCACTTCGCCCACGCCACTATTGTCATGCCATGAGCATTCTCGACACATTTCGTATGGACGGCAAAGTAGCTGTAGTCACCGGCTCGGGCCAAGGTATCGGTCGTGGCATTGCTTGGGCGCTCGCCGATGCCGGCTGCGATGTAGTTCTCAACTCGCGGCGCCAAAGCGACCTTGACGAAACAGCTGCTGGTGTTCGCGAACGCGGTCAACGCGCTCTTACCGTCGCTGGTGACATTCGTGATTTTTCTGACAATATTGCTGCAGCAACCATTAAAGAATTTGGTCGCCTCGATGTCTGGGTGAACAATGTTGGTGGTTCCGATGAAAAAACAACACGTACATTAATTGATACGCCCGATGAAGTTTTTCGTAATCAATTAGAACTCAACCTCACCTCTGC
>JAPKZV010000032.1 GCA_026393585.1 Actinomycetota bacterium | reverse complement strand
AATAGTGCGTAGCGCTGCAGAGGGGTCGGGGGCAATAGGGGCAACTGAGCCATTCGCTGCTGTCGGAAGACTCTTTCCTAAAGGCGTGACAAATGGTTCTGGCGGCGCACCATCACATGGCCCGAGCACGCGCACCTCATGGCCCATTGACCGCAATTCTCGGGCTAGACCAAGAACCTGCATTTGCACACCACCTGGCAACGACAAGCTGTACGGGCACAACATGCCAATGCGCAACATGGGGGCATTTTCTCTGTTCGGCACATCTCTACGGTAGCGAGTATCGGGTACCGTCTCGTCATGACTTTGCATGATTCTCTCCCGTCTACTGGCCTTCCCGCGGTTTCCCTTGTTGCCAGCCCTACCAAGCGCACCACCATTTTAGAGTTGGCCAGTCGCTTGGAATCACTAGGGTTTGCCGGCCTTGCATGCCCCAGCCTGGGCGGAACCATGGGCCTGTGCGTCTCTCTCGCCCACACCACATCTACCTTGCGCTACTGGACCTCTATTCAACCGATCTATTACAACCACCCCGTTGAAGCAGCCAATACTGCCGCTCATATTCACGAGGTGTCGGGCGGACGATTCGGTTTCGGAATTGGCGTGAGCCACGGCCCTGTGGTGCAACGCCTTGGTGTGGAAACAGGAAAACCACTTTCTGATATTCGCAACTATGTGCAGGCCATGCGTGCTCAGGAAAAGTTTTCAGGAGCCCTGCCTCCCATTTACTTGGCAGCACTGCGCGACAAGATGCTGCAACTCGCTGGTGAAATTGGCAATGGCGCAATTTGGGCCAACGCTTCACTCAGCTTCACACCTGCTCAACTGAAACGTAACGAGGCTCATTTGCCATCGCCATTTTTCCTATCGAACATGATTCCTACAGTGATTGACGACGACGTCGACGCAGCTCGCGCAATCAACCGGAAAACTCTGACTGGCTACGTCACTTTGCCGAACTATCGCAACTATTGGCGCGAAGCTGGCTACCAAGAAGAAATGGATGCAATTGAAACGTTGCTTGCTGCAGGAAAGCGAGATGAAATACCGAGCGCTATGAGCAACAAATGGCTCGACGACTGCACACTCAGTGGGCCAGCAGGTCGCGTGCGCGACGGAATTGCTGCTTGGTATGAAACTGGAGTGACACCAATTGCCGTGATGTCATCAACCACTGGCGGTCAAGCAAAAGCCATTAATGAACTAATTGCTTTGTATAGCTAGCAATTGACGCTCACGAAGAAACGCTTCAATACGAAGTCGAATCTCATCGCGTACACGGCGAACAAAATCTAGGTCTTGCCCGGCAGGGTCGGTGATTTCCCAATCGAGGCGCTCTTTTCCCGGCAAAATCGGACAGTCGTCGCCACAGCCCATCGAGATCACCACATCAACTTCGTGCAACATTTCCATTGTCCACTTTTTGGGTTGTTCATGAGCAAGCGATATGCCTACTTCCTCCATCGCCGCAAGCGCCATGGGGTTCACACTGTTAGCGGGCGCAGAGCCCCCCGACAGCACAACTACGTTCGCACTTGCCATGCTTCGCGTGAAAGCAGCGGCCATTTGAGACCTACCAGCGTTATGCACACACAAGAAAAGAATGCCGAATGAGTTACTCACTGCGATGCCTTACTTTCATCGATAAATACACCTCGTGCCAAAAGCACGCCTACTGCGGCGCCAATGCACTGCGCAACCACGAACATCGGAACCGAACTCGGACGAATACCGGCAAAAGTATTTGACAAAGAACGACCCACGCTCACGGCAGGGTTGGCAAAGCTCGTAGACGACGTGCACCAATACGCAGCTGTGATCCACGCAGGAACTAAGTACGGGATTGCAGGAGTTCTGTTTGTGCGGATGCAACCCTGAATGAGGAGTATGAGAACTGCAGTAGCCACTACTTCGCCCACATACTGCGGCACACCCGAGCGCACTTTGGTGGAAAGGTTCACCACATCGAGTGAAAACATAATGTTGGCAATCATTGCTCCAGCACAAGCACCCGCAACCTGCGCGACTACATATTGAAGTGCATCACCCGCGTTGATTCGCTTGTCGAAAAATTCAGTAGCTGTCACAACTGGGTTGAACTGCGCTCCAGAAATGGAACTAAAGAGATATATGAAAAGCAATAACCCACCCGTTGTTGCGATGGTGTTAGCCAATAGCTGAACACCTACGTCTTGCGACAAGCGTTCGGCCATGATTCCTGAACCAATAACGACAAGCACGATTCCACAAGTTCCCAAGAATTCAGCAAGCAAGCGACGATGTAACAGCTTCACCTCACGCCTCCGTTGGGCAGCACGCTTCTCCGGGGGCGCATGACCCGCCAGATACATCGATGAAGTCGAAGGTTTGCAACCCTTGACGTGGTGCCGACATTGAACCCGCACCCGCATTTTCGTCAAGCACCGTGTACACCTCCCACGACAAGTTGGGTCCGTGGATCCACACCTTGTCTTGCAAGGCGTAGCAACAGGTTTCTTTTTCTTGCAATGTGGTAGCAATGCCTGCGGTCTCAGCCAACTCAGCTGCCTGCACCACTTCAGCAGTGGTTTCTACTTCAATTCCGACATGGTTCATTGTTCCGGGCTCGCCTTTGCCAGCAATGAGAACGAGTTTCAACGGTGGATTATCGACGATGAAATTTGCGTAGTCGGAACGCACCTTGTGCGGCTCTACGCGAAACATTGCGGAATAAAAGGCAATTGAGGCATCGAGATCATCGACGTTCAGAGCGAGTTGAACTCTTGACATCAGGGCTCCTTTGGCGCATTGTTCGGCGCTCTTTGATATATTGACAAACATCAATATATCAAAAACCTCTGCTCGTATGGCCATTGCGGCGTGTTGTTCACCTGAAAGCACAACACCGTTCACTCACGACGACGCCACCAGGCTTGCCAAGGTCTTTGCTGCATTGGGTGACCCCATTCGCCTGAAGCTTTTTACCCTCATTGCTCGTGACCCCAGCCAAGAAGTATGTGCGTGCTCTTTTGTCGACGAGTTGCAGAGGTCTCAACCCACCATCAGTCACCATCTCAAAATTCTGCGCGAAGCCGAACTCATTGCTGGAACGAAACGTGGAACCTGGATCTGGTATTCCGTTAACACTCAAGCACTGTCTGAAGTGCGAGAGTTTTTGTCGTAGCGCTACGTGTTATTACTTTTTGCAACAAAGCCCGGATCGCTTGGCCAATTTGGTTGGAAGAGATGCCATTGTTCTGGCGCTGCCCAAATAAGTGCTTCTAACTCTTTTGCAAGTGCTTGAGTGCCTACGCGAACGTCTTCGCGCAACTTTCCCGATCGTTCAAAATGCATTGCTGGGTGAATGACCGCGTGATGACCGTTATAGGCCTCTGTGAAATAAACAGCCACGGGAAAAACGGGAGCATTAGTGCGCAAAGACAAGGTGACTGGACCCGCGGGAAGCGTTGTGTTTTCACCAAAGAAATCGACCGCCACTCCTCCCCCTTGCAGATCTCTATCGCACAACAAACACACCACTTCATTGTTGCGCAACGCCTTTAACACCTCGCCCGCAACATTTGGCCCGAGAGGAACAACATTCATGCCCAACTTGGTGCGCAGGCTCACAAACCATTCAAAAAGTTCTGGAGGTTGTAAGGCTTCCACAACAACTGTTGTTTTTACGCCCTGGTCACACAACCAACGGCCCGCCCACTCCCAGCCGCCGAGATGAGGTAACGCAAGGATGGCTCCATTCCCGTCTTTGAGAGAATCGGTAATGGCATCAAAGCCATCGAGCGTGAACGTTGCGTCGACAACTTCTGACGAGAGTGACGGGAGGCGGAAACTTTCAACGTAATAACGCGAATAGCTGTCGAAAGCCCCTTGCGTTGCCTTACGTACTTGCGCTTCGGAATAATCGGGGCGTACACGACGAATGTGGCGTTCAATAATGGATCGGCGCGATTGCAACGACGCTGCGGCCAAGTGACCCACAAGTTTTGCTACCCCATATGCCATTGGCCCAGGAGTTACCTGCGCTAATAACGATGCAAGGCGATACGAACCCACCGTGAATGCATCGGTGACAGACTCACGTGTCGTAGCCAATGAGCCCTCTAGCGTGTACTGGGGCGGCGATTGGAATGACGACGCTCCTGGCGTACCGCGTGTTTTGTTTCACGGCGCGCTAAACGCTCTTCAATCTTTACCTCTGTTGCTGGCGCCACGGCAGCTTGCTTCCATACCTTGATGAAACGCTGTACGGCCGTAATAGACGTGAGCACCAACATGATCCACAAAATAGGTACGAGCAGGTTGTCGAACAACAATCCGAGACACAACAAGATGATTCGTTCGGCACGCTCCATGAGCCCGCCCTTGGCCTGCAAACCTAGCGACTCTGCTTTGGCGCGTTCGTAGCTAATGGTTGCCGATACCGCCATGACCGCAAAAGGCAAAACCGACATGTGCGCACTGTCGTTTGAAGCTAAATACCAAGCAACCCCACCAAGTAGCAAAGCATCGGTGACGCGATCGATGACCGAGTCGAAAAATGCTCCGCGCTGGCTAGCAGTATTGCCAGCCTTGGCCACTGCCCCATCGAGAAGGTCGGGCAACGCTGCCAAGATGACAAGCAATAGGCCAACA
>JAPKZV010000045.1 GCA_026393585.1 Actinomycetota bacterium | reverse complement strand
CACCACCGTCACGGGGCTCATTACCGGTGCCAACGGACAAGTAATTGGCGTGCATACCGATCGCCCCGATGGCGACCTCACCGCATCGGTTGTTATTGCATGCGATGGAGTGAACAGTTTTCTGGCAAAAGAACGCGGCATGTACCCACATACCGATGCCGCACATTTCACACTCGGTGTGAAAGAAACCATCACTTTGTCGAAAGACATCATCGATGAACGATTCGCAGTTCGCGGCAATCAAGGCGTTGATATAGAAATTCTCGGCGGAACAAGCGGTGTTAATGGTGGGGGTTTCATCTACACCAACCTCGACTCTCTTTCCGTTGGTGTTGTATTGAAGTTGCCCAAGTTGGCTGCCCAAAGTAAACGACCTGAAGAAATTATCGCTGGCTTGAAATCGCATAGCGCCATTGCGCCACTCGTTGAAGGTGGAACTGTCAGTGAGTACTCAGCACACCTCATTCCTGAGGCAGGGTTGAAAATGATGCCCACACTTCTCGATGATGGTCTGCTTGTTGCCGGAGACGCCGCTGCAATGTGCTTGGCAGCGGGTATTTGGCTTGAAGGAGTGAACTTCGCCATGGCATCGGGCATGTATGCCGCTCAAGCGGCATGCGAGGCGATTGAAAAAGGAAACACGTCGGCCAAAGGTTTGTCGCTCTACAAAAAACTTCTTGAAGACACCTTTGTTCTGCGCGATCATCGCAAGCTACGCCGCGCACCACAACTCGTTTTGAGCGACCGCGTGCAACACATGTACCCAGCGCTCATTACCAGCGTTGTTCAGGGCATGTTCCATGTAAACAACCCGCTTCCTAAACCTGGGCTACGGAAAATTCTAAAAGACGAACGCCGTCGCTTAGGAATTCGTACCATTGACTTAGCAAAAGATGCATTCACGGGTTTCAGGAGTTTCGGATGAGTTTGCAGTGGCCTGACATTTCTTTTCAAGACCGCATGGCAACTGCAGAGTTTCGCGTGCACGAACGCGCCCACATTGTGGTTAATAGTGATTCCTGCAATGGATGCACCACTCGCGCGTGTGTGGTTGCATGCCCCGCCAACCTCTTTGTGCCTACTGCCGATGGCGGCATCGTGTTTAACTACGAACAATGTTTTGAATGCGGCACTTGCTACATGGTGTGCAACGAAGAAGGTGCCATTAGTTGGACCTACCCCGAAGGTGGACACGGCATCGTGTTCCACCACACGTGAGAGTTGCTCAAGCTATGACCCCCATCATTGGTGTTTGCGTGAAATGGATTGGAAGTCAACCCACTAGCGGGCACGAAGCCGATGCACGTTTTGCTCAATTTTCTGCCAGCGATCAAGCTGCTCTGGAGGTTGCTCTACAACGTGCAGAGCAACGACAGGCACGGGTGCGCGTAGTGAGTGTTGCCCCTGCTGCAGCTCGTTCACATCTCGTTGCGCTCTGCGCATCGGGAGCCCATGAACTCGTGCATATTGCAACCGAAGGACAAAGCAGTAGTGCACACATTGCCTCTGAACTTGCTCAGCATCTTCGTGACTGTGCTTCTATTTGGTGTGGTGACTATTCGCTAGACCGCGGCTCTGGCAGCGTCCCTGCATTTCTTGCCAGTATCTTGGGCGCACAACAAGCACTGGGAATTGTTGGTATTTCAGCTGCCAGCAATAACAGTTCACTCGACCTTCTTCGACGACTCGATGCTGGACGTCGGGAAATCGTGCGTGTGGTGGAACCATTTATTGTTTCTGTCGAAGGTTCAATGGCAACGCTGCGTCGAGCCAGCCTTGCCGCAACTCTGCGCCCTAGCGCCACCGTTGTGGAAGCCTCACTCACTTCTCCTAGTGCGCTCTCGCTCGGCGATTTCTCACCCTTTCGTCCGCGCCCACGTACGGTGAAAGCACCCGCTGGTGAAACTGCATTAGATCGCATCAAAGCTGCAACATCGGCAAATTCACCGCAAAAGCATTCTGAGATCGTGACACTTACTCCAGATGACGCTGCTCAGCACATCGTTGAGCGCCTCACCGAGTGGGGATACCTCTCTTAACGGCTACCGTTTTGTTGTGCAGATGCGCTACAGCCTCGACAACTCGTGGAGACGCCCAAAAAAGGGAAATGTTCTTATTGCGGGTTCACC
>JAPKZV010000123.1 GCA_026393585.1 Actinomycetota bacterium | reverse complement strand
TCTCGTCGGGTCACCGCCCCGAGGCTTTCGATGCGGCGCGTTTTTGTATTGATGCGTTGAAGGCATCTGTTCCCATTTGGAAAAAAGAAGAATGGGCAGGCGGCTCCGATTGGGGAACGCGCAGTCAAGACATCGGAAAAGTTTCTTCACCCACAACGGGAAGTGTGTAGCAACAACATGCAAGCAGCAATGTACATTTTCACCTTTCTGGCAGTGCTGTGTGCAGCAGCGCTCGGCACCATACTTTTGCGCGAAAATCGCAAGACAGGAATTTACGATGGCATCGATCATTTTCGTCGCCATATCGATGCGCTATCGCCCGATGCTCGACGCAACGTTGTCGCTCGTCAAATCAAAAATGACGATTCTGGACAGAGTCGCTCACCGCGCCTGTAATAAGACGTACACTAGAAACACCCATGGCACGCGACCTTGCAATAGACCTTGGCACCGCCAACACCCTTGTATATATGAAGGGCAAAGGCATTGTGCTCAACGAACCTTCAGTCATTGCGGTGAACCGCAAAACAGGTGAGGTGCTGGCAACTGGCCACGAAGCATGGAACATGATTGGTCGTACACCGGGCTACATCGTGGCTGTTCGGCCATTACGTGGTGGCGCCATTACCGACTTCGATATCACAGAGCGCATGATTCGTTTGTTGTTGCAGCGTGTAGGCGTTTCACGTTTTACGCGACCCAAAGTGGTCATATGTGTGCCGTCGGCAATTACGGAAGTAGAACGTCGTGCGGTTACCGACGCGACGCGTCGCGCAGGAGCCTCCGATGCGCAACTCATTGAGCAACCAATGGCAGCAGCCATTGGCGCCGAGTTACCCATCGATGAGCCTGTAGGAAACATGATCATCGACATTGGCGGCGGTACCAGCGAGACCGCTGTGATCTCACTTGGTGGTGTTGTCACTCTTGAAGCAATTCGCGTGGGCAGTTTCGACATCGATGCCGCAATTCAAACCTACGTACGTCGCGAACACGGTATTGCCATTGGTGAACGCACTGCAGAAGACATCAAAATTCAAATTGGAACTGCCACACCAATGCCCAATGAGCGTGGCGCGCAAGTGCGCGGGCGCGACCTCGTTACTGGTCTGCCAAAGAACATTATGTTGACCCCAGAAGAAGTGCGTTTTGCTATCGATGAAGTGGTGTCTTCCATTGTGAACTCGGTAACGCGCTGCTTGTCAAAAGTGCCGCCTGAAATGGCACAAGATTTCCTCCAACGCGGTATGTACTTGGTAGGTGGTGGCGGGTTGCTTCGTGGTCTTGCACAACGCATTGAAAAAGAAACCGATGTTCCTGTGCGCATGTCGCCAATGCCATTGGAAGCAGTTGTACTGGGTGCCGGACACTGTGTAGAGAACTATCAAGTGTTGCGCAGCATGTTCATGGGTGCTCGCCGCTAGTACTTAGCGTTGAACAAGTTGCAATACCTTGCCATCTAAGGTGAGCACGAAAACTTTTCCTTGAGCAGTGCTACGGACCGCAGTAATTGACCCAGCGTTGCGCTGCATGATGACTTGTTTTTGAGTGGTTTGTCCACTCGCCCAAATTGCGGTGATACGACCACTGCAGTAGTCACCAAAAACAAACCAGTCTTTCCAGGCAGGAAGTTGTGGGTCACGAACTCGTGTGCCGCCTGAAATAGAGCAGCCAGCATCTCCATGTTTGTAGGTGAAAACTGGCTTTTGATGTGGCTGTGCCGGCTCAGCGGTGTTGTAGCGGGTGTTACCTTCCCAGGCACTCCAACCGAAGCTGATGTCTTTGCCGGCGCCTTGTGCGGCCCAGGCAACATTCACTTCTTCCCACATATTTTGCCCAACATCTGCAATCCACAAATTGTTCGACGCGTCGAATTCGAAGCGCCATGGGTTACGCAGTCCGCGCGACCACACAACAAGGTCGTTCGTTTTTTCATTTTTCGCAGTGGGTGAGAGAGAAAGAATTTTTCCTAATGGAGAACTGATCTTTAATGCCATCCGCTCGGGATCGCCACCAGAACCACCGTCGCCGGTACCAACGTAGAGTCGACCTTCTGGGCCAAAAGCGAGACCACCGCCATTGTGGTTGGCATACGGCTGCTTCACCCTCAGCAACACAGTGCGCGTGGAAACATTCGCAGTATTTGTTGCCGTCATTGCATAGCGAACCACTTCAGTGTTTCCTTGTTGATTGGTGTAGTTTACATACATGTATTTTCCATTGGGATGAAACACAATGCCAAGAAGTCCACGTTCACCACTTGCCGATGTGCGTTTCCGAAGGTCGAGAGCAATTGTTTTCTTTCCTTGAACAAATCGCTGCACGAGTCCATCTTGTTCCGCAATGTATAGCGCGGAGTCATTCAGGCGTGTCGCAATGTCAACAGGCAATTTTGCGCGAGTAACAAGAACAAGTTTGGTGCTGTTTGTGCTCGCTGCAACTGGCAAAACATGAAGTAGGCATGTTGCGCTCAGCAGTGCGCTGAGGAAGAGCAGTTTTTTAGGCATCGTGATTGATACGTGTGAGTCCTTCTTGGATCACAGTCACCGCGAGTTCGCCACTTGCCGTGTAAATAGAGCCACCAGCAAGGCCACGTGCATTTGATGTTGAAATGGAGTACTGGTCGTAGAGCATCCACTCATCGGCACGAAATGGGCGATGAAACCACATGGCGTGGTCGAGGCTTGCCATTTGTACGCCCTTGGAATTCCACGAGAGACCGTGTGGCAACAAGGTGGTATCGAGCAGCGTGAAATCGCTCGCATAAGTTGCGATGCAGGTGTGCAACACAGGGTCATCGGGGAGGCGTCCGTCGGCGCGCATCCACACGCGTTGCCCGAGCGAAGGGTTTCCTTCGCGAGCGAAAGGGTCGGAGTCGACATAGCGCAGGTCGATGGGGCGCGGGCGGTCGTACCACTCACCGATGATGTCTTTGTAAGGAGCCATGCGCTCTTTGAAGTCGGGGAGTGTTTCGGGGTCGGGGACGCCCGATGGGCCTTTAATTTGATGGTCGGGCCCAGGCTCAACAGTGTGAAACGAGGCCTGCAAGTTGAAAATGACCTTGCCGTGCTGAATGGCAACCACGCGGCGCGTGGTGAAACTGCGCCCATCGCGGAGGCGGTCTACTTCGTACAAAATGGGTTTGCCAGGGTCTCCGGGTCGCAAGAAGTATGCGTGAAGCGAATGAACTTGACGGTCGGTCTCGTCGACCGTGCGTGCGGCTGCAACAAGAGCCTGACCAGCAACTTGACCACCAAACACCCGCTGGCGATTTTCGTCAGGTGATTTCCCGCGAAAAATATTGACCTCAATAGGCTCGAGATCTAACAGGTCGACTAGGTCATTAAGTGAGGAAGTCATGTACCTCTATGTTGCCACTTTTTGAGGGAAAAAACTCCGCTTATTTCTGAGAAATTGTCGCTTGTCATGCTGATCTACAGTGTGCACATATGGAAAACACTCAAACTTCATTTCCCAAAGGGTTTCTGTGGGGCACAGCCACTGCTGCACATCAAGTAGAGGGCAACAACACCAATAACGATTGGTGGGAATGGGAACACCGTGCCGATACGCCATGTAAAGAACCAAGCGGAGACTGTTGCGATCAGTATCACCTCTACCCAAGTGACATCAAGCTCATTGCTGATCTGGGGTTGCAGGCGTATCGCTTCAGCATTGAGTGGTCGCGTGTAGAACCAGCCGAAGGCGAGTTTTCACAGGCAGCTTTGCAGCATTACAAACGTGTCATTGCCTCGTGTTGGGAAAATGGAGTGCAGCCCATCGTGACCTTGCATCACTTCACAACACCACTGTGGCTAGCTGCACAAGGCGGTTGGGAAAACCCTCGCGCCGCAGATCTTTTTGCGCGTTACAGCGCAAAAGTCGCCCAATTTCTCGGCAATGATGTTGCGCGTTGGTGCACCATTAACGAACCAAACATGGTGTCCACGATCGGATATCTCATTGGACAATTTCCCCCGGGCAAACGCAGCAAATCATCAAGAGATGCTGTCAATGCAGTTTTTTGCGACGCACATACAAAATCACGAGATGCGGTGAAATCTATTTCTTCTGCGCCCATTGGTCTGACGCTCGCAATGGTGGAATTTCAAGTTGATGCCCAGTCAGAGAATCCAGATGAAATTGCACTGGCACATGCAAAACGTCAACAAGGTTTTGATGGCCTTGAAACATGTTTCTTGGAAGCAGCTATTGGTGATGATTTTTTTGGAGTGCAAACTTATACGCGAGAAAGATTCAACGCGCAGGGGCGGATGAAGCCAGACCCCGATGCTCGACTCACCATTATGGGCTACGAGTACTATCCCCAAGCGTTAGAAGCAACCATTCGTCGTGCCTATACCGAAACACGAGGAGTGCCCATCATGGTCACCGAAAACGGCATTGCGGTCGTGAACGACCAAGAGCGTGTTGAATACATCGACGAGGCATTGCGCTGTGTTCTGCGTTGTATTGCCGATGGCATCCCGGTGGAGGGGTACATGTATTGGAGTTTGCTGGACAATTTTGAATGGGCCTATGGATACGGACCAACATTTGGTCTTGTTGGGGTGGATCGGGAAACACAAGAGCGGCACATTAAACCAAGTGCTCGTTGGCTGGGAGAAGTTGCCCGAGCAAATGCACTTTTGCCTCTCACGTAGCGCCAAAAACGGGCTACCATTTCTTCTGTGTCATTACTTCCTTTAAACCCAGATGAGCTCTTGTCCACCACGCGCGCAGTACGTAAGCGTCTCGATTTCTCAAAGCCTGTTCCCGACGACGTCATCCGCGAGTGTGCAACTGCAGCTATGCAGTCACCTTCGGGCAGCAACATGATGACCATGGGGTTCATTGTGGTCAAAGATGCCGCAAAGCGAAAAGCAGTGGGCGATATCTACCAACAGTGCTATTCCATGTACAAGTCAATGGACGGCGTGTACATCGGTTCCATCGATAAGGGCGAAGCCAGTGCAAATGATCAGCAAAAGCGTTCTGCCGATTCTGCCGACTTCTTAGGTGAGCACATGGGCGATGCGCCTGCACTCATCATTGGTTGCACACAAGGCGCTCGCCTCGATGGTGCTCCAGCAATGATGTCGGCATCGATGCTCGGAAACATTTTGCCTGGCATGTGGTCATTCATGTTGGCAGCACGTGCGCGTGGTCTTGGTACCGCTTGGACCACTGTGCACCTCATGATGGAACAGCAAGTAGCCGACATTTTGGACATCCCGTTCGACACCGTGCAGCAAGTGTGCTTGTCGCCATTGGCCTACACCAAAGGCACCGATTTCAAAGCTGCTGCTCGACCACCAGTCGACAGCATCTTGCACTGGGACCGTTGGTAATTCACGCCAATCTGCGTCGCCATGCAGTGGCGGCAAAAGGGTTCATGCCAGAAGAAGAGGGCGATGCGTTGTACGACGCTGCCGTTTCGCTTTCTTCCCATGTTGCATCTTCACCCATGCTTGAAGTGGGTTCGTATTGCGGCAGGTCGACTATTTGGTTGGGTGCTGCTGCTCGCGAAAACAGCAGTGTTCTTTTTGCGGTCGACCACCATCAAGGCAGTGAAGAAAACCAGCCAGGGTGGGAGTCGCACGATGTCACGTTGGTCGATGCACATACCGGCAGGCTCAATACATTGCCCACCTTTCAACGAACCATTACCGATGCTGAACTCAATGATGTAGTGATAGCTGTGGTGGGGCATTCACCGACGGTTGCTCAAAGTTGGACAACGCCGTTGAGTTTCTTATTCATTGATGGTGGGCATGGCGTTGAGCCCGCTCGCGCCGACTACGCATATTGGACACCACACGTGATGTTGGGTGGTTTGTTGGCTATTCACGATGTGTTTCCCAACCCAGTCGATGGTGGGCGTCCACCGTATGAAGACATTTACTTGCCTGCACTTGCGAGTGGAAAATTTGTTGAAATCAGCGCAACGGGAAGTTTGCGAGTTTTGCAGCGACAGTAAGTGCTGGTTTCCTAATCGGAAAAACCGTCGTGCATAAAAAGTCGAGCACCAGGTGAAGTGCCAGCGATGGCATCGGCAGCCAAGATAATTGCAGCACCTGTATAGGCAGTGCATTCATCTTCTGGGAATGAGATGAGTTGTGGGTGCACAATGCCAGTGAGATACGACCCTTCGCTGGTGCGATGTGGGCGGGTCCATAGCAAGAGTTTTTTTGCTGTATCTAAATCGCCAATTGCAGCGTAAGAGAGCGAGCATTCAGCGGTTTCTGCTGCAGTGACCCATGGTTCGTCGCTCACGCAGCGCACTCCCAGACCTTCCATAACGAAAGTGTCGTAGAACATCGCAAGGCGATCTTTTGCTTGAACAGATTCTTTTGCCCCTGTGAGAATGGGGTAGTACCAGTCCATAGCAAAACGCTCTTTGGGTTCAAAAGCATGCAAGTCGGTGCGCACTACATCGTCGATGGTGTCGGCAGCACGAAGATAAACATCGGCGTGGTCGTCGAGAAGTGCAGCAACCATCGCACCACAGCGCAGGGAGTGTCGGATAGAACACGAGCCAGTGAGAAGTGCGTAGTCCCACGGGGACTCATCAACTTCTTTTGCCCACAGAATTGTTCCGTCGGGGCGCTGCATGGACAGCACCCACTGCAACGCGGCTTTTGCTGTTGGCCAAAGTGAGTGCAAAGTCTTTTTGTCGCCAGTACACAGCCAGTGATGCCAGAGCCCTGCAGCCATATACGCACACACGTTGGTATCGAGTTTTGCTTCTTTCACACTCCCATCGGAGTGGTAATAGTTATGCCACGAGCCATCGCTGCGTTGCACATCGGCAAGCCATTCGTACGCGCGGCGCGCCTCGTGATGCAGCCCGAGGGTGTCGAGTGCCATTGCTGTTTCCACATGGTTCCATGGGTCGCAGTGCCCGCCGGCATTCCAGGGAATCATTCCGCTCGGCAGTTGAAGACGAGCAATTGACTCAGCAGTGAGTGCGAGTTCGTCATGTGAAATGACACCGGGAATATTGATGGTGTGATTCATATTGCCCGCGCATGGTCGTGAGACTTTTGGGAGTACACCACGTAGCTTTTCCCCAGAATGGGGCTCAGAATGCGCTCTGCATACTTGGTAGACACCGGCCGTTTCATAATGTCCCACTCGAGAAATTTCTTGTACACCTGAACGGCTTTGTGCTCTTCGTTGCGTGGCCCAACAGCACAGCGCAACCACCAGTATGGGCTATGTAGCGCGTGTGCATGATGTTGACTCTTAATGGTGAGTCCGGCTGTACGTAGTTTCGCCTTCAACTCTGTAGCGCTGTAAATACGAACATGGCCACCCACCGATTTTGGTGCGTAGTACTCGTCGGAAAGCATCCAGTTGATTTTTTCTGGCCACCATGTGGGAACGGTGACGCCGAGTATTCCGCCTGGTTTCAGCACGCGGTACAACTCGGCAATTGCCGCCGTATCGGCATGAATGTGTTCAAGTACTTCCGATGTAACAATGCGATCGAATGTGTTGTCGGCAAAGGGAAGTCGTGTTGCATCGCCACGAAGGCATGCAACAAATTGGTCGGCTGAAATTTCGCCAGCCTCTGCCATTGCCGCGAAGGTATTGCGAGTAGTAACCACTTCGTCTGATGCGTAGTCGAGAGCAACTACCTTTGCACCCAGGCGGGCAGCTTCAAATGCGTGCCGACCAAAACCTGCTCCTGCATCGAGAAACAGGTGTCCAGGTTGCAGCTGAAGTTCAGAAAATTTCAAAGTAAGCATTTTTTATTTACCACTTCGTCTTCTGATGCGGTTGTGTGGCATGTCGAGTACTTCGCGATATTGCTCAACGGTGAGTTGTGCACAATGCTTCCAACTCCATCTGCTTGCAACTCGCTCACGACCAGCAAGGCCAATGCGCTCACGCAAGGTTGCGTCGTCGAGGCCTCGTCGAATTGCTGCAGCCAAAGCATCGGCATCGCCTGCAGGGCACTGGAGCACGGTTTCGCCGTCTGTTCCTGTGACTTCAGGGAGCGCGCCACCATCGGTAGCAACGAGGCAAATTCCGGTGCTCATTGCTTCAATTGCGGGGAGGCTAAAGCCTTCATAAAGGCTTGGAACAACAGCCAATTGAGCCTCTGCATATAGCTCTACGATGCGCTCGTCGCTGACGCCAGAGACAAAGTCGATTGCATCGGTGAGGCCAAGAGACGCAATGAGGTCGGCACTATGGCCCGCCTTTGGTTTTCCAATAATGGTGAGACGCACATCGCGTTCGGTGCGGAGTTTTGCGAGTGCTTCCAATAAGTATGAGAGGCCCTTGAGTGCAACGTCGGCAGATGCGGTGGTAATGAGTTGTCCGGGTTTGCGTTGCACTTCAGGAAGTGGACGGAATAGTTCAGGGTCAACACCTACCGGTACTAAACGCATGCGGTCTTTGCTGACACCCATATCGGTGTGGATGTCGTTGATGGAGTTTTCGCTCACTACAACAATGCGCGGCATTTTGGAGGCAACTTTGCCTTGCATCTCCACAAATGAATACCAGCGACCAATACCGAATCGCTTGTAGCGACTCTTTGTGTGGCTCATCTCTAACTTGCGATCTTTGGTGATGGGATGATGCAAGGTAACGATGGTTGGAATGATTTTCTCAATCTTGAGAATGTCGGTGCCCAAGCATTGATTGTCGTGCACTAGGTCGAAATCATTCACTCGTTTTTTCAGCTCGCGATATGCGCGCATGCTGAAGGCCTTCGGTTCACCAAAAGTGCCTTTCAAGAATTGGGCGGCTTCAACGATGTTGGGGAGATTGTTGAGCTCCCAATACGCGGGGAAACGGCCGGGGTACTGGTCGTTGAAGATGTCGAGGCTCGGCAATTGATGTAGGGGAACGCGAGCGTCGAGGATGGGGTAGGGCTGTCCGCCAAATACCTCAACATGGTGACCAAGGTCGACCAACGCTTTGGTGAGGTGACGGGTGTAGACGCCTTGACCTCCTACGTGGGGCTTTCCACGGTAGGTGAGGTATGCGATCCGCAGCGGGCCATGGGGGTCGGCCGAAGGTTTCATAGGCGGATCATGCTACCGCCTGGTAGGTGGACTCAGCCCGAGGTGCGGATTCGGCCTTTGCGCTGATGGCGAATCAGGAGAAAAGCAAAAATCAACAAGAGATAAATGATGATGGGGGAATCGCCCAAATACGAATACCAGGTACGCCCGGTACGTAATTCAATGTCGGCAATTTCTACGCGACGTTCGCTGACCTTTGACCGCTGAGAAACTTCTCCACTAGGAGAAACAAATGCTGAAAAACCTGTGGGTGCTACCTGCACAACAGAGCGGCCAAACTCAATAGCGCGTAATTGAGACGATGCAATTTGTTGAGACTGCAAAAGAGTTCCTCGATATGAAGAACCATTGGTGGGGTTTTTAATAATTGATGCTCCGCGCTCAATACCTTCATTCACGCGACCACCAAAAAAGATCTCCCAGGAAACAGGAGTTGCAAATGAAACTGAGGGAAGTGAGTCACCGCTAATGGTGGGACGAGAAAGTGGAATCACACTCACCGCAGGTGTCTTACCTTTAATTGCATCGTGGCGCACTTGATGAACTGGTGCACCGAGCGCCTCTAAAAAACCTCGCATCGGAATAAACTCACCGAACGGAACGCGTCGCACTTTTTCATAACGGTCAATGATGTCGCCTGCTGGAGTGACAACAACTTGAGCATTGGCAAAGTTGTCGGGTGGCACGTCGTCGGTGACGCCGATTGATATTGGGGCATTGAGTCGCTTTGCTTCAATAGCAATTTCTTTGGCTTCACGCGAGTTGGCGAATGTAGGTACGTCAACAACATTTTCTGGCCATATCACCACATCAATTTTCTGATCGGGAGACAGCGTCTTTGTGGCGATGAGATGGCGTAACACAACATCGCGTGGGCTGGTGTTCGTGGCCCGCGTTCCTTGTGGGCCACCGCCTTGCACGTACGCAATGCGCAACTGAGTTTCGTTAGGGAAGCTATTCCCTGTGGGGGCGATGGCAATCAACAGCACGCCAACAGCAATGCAGGGCACAACAAGTCGAAATCGATTGAAAAGAAAGATGGAAAATTGCCATACGAGATACGACACAAGAAGTGCGCCACCAATGCGGCCAAAACTGGCGAACCACGTATGTGATTGCGTCATTGCAAGAGTTGCTATGGGTGCGCCACCAAATGGCCACGAAAAACGCAGAGCCTCAACGAGCACATGCGCTGTTGGTTGTAAAAAGCGCCGCGGTTCTCTGCCGAATATCAATAGTTCGGCTATGCCGTGCAGGCACGAAAAAAAGATGACGGTGAAGAAGTATCCAGGAATAGAGATGAACCACATCCAGGCCAAGGTTGGGAAAAACCAACCAAGACCAAGTGAAAACCCTGCAACAAATGATTGTCGAGCGGATGTGGCTTTTTGTGAAACCTTGTAGAAAATGCCAAGACCAATGAAAACGAAAGGCCACCATCCCCATGGTGGTGTAGCAAAGGCAATGCAGAGGCCGGCCACCACGCTGCGTGCGTGCACAAATCGTCTCGGTAATTTCACTGTTTCTTCTTTGCCGTGAATTTCACGAGGGTTGCTGTTACGACGTAACGCAACTTCGTGGAGTAAATGGGATGGCAAGCAAAAAGGGTTGCGATAGAGGCTCGCGTTTGTCGCGTAATCCAGACGTCGTTGGGCTTCACAATTTGGCGCTTGGTTACTTCATACTTGGCGGTGCCTGTTGACGTATGGAAGTAAATGGCATCGCCCAATGCAATTTTGTCAATGTTGAAAAGTGGACGGGTATGACTTGTGCGATGACCAGCAATAACGGTGTTACCAACGTTGCCGGGCAGAGCAGTTTTCGGCCAGAGCCCAAAACCCTTAGCCAGAGGTGCATCGCCTATTCCCAAATGCAGTGGTGCCGTCACGCCAATTGAAGGGATGGAGATCTTCCCAAAACTTTTGAGCGATGGGGCAATAGATGCTTGCGTTGGCGACGAAGAAGGAAACGCGATGAGTGAAATCAATAATGCTGCAATAACAGATCGTCGTGTAAAAACCTTCATACGAAACTCGCGATAATTTTTTGGGCAGTTGCGACACCTTGCTGCACGCATGACGGAACACCAATTCCTCGGAAACTGGCTCCCGCCAAGTGCACTTTTGGCATTTTCTCAGCAAGATGTTTTTCGATGTGCTCAACGTGGGCAACATGGTGTGGGCGGTATTGAGGAAAGCTTTCTTTCCATCGGGTGATACGTAACGCTGTTGGCTCAAGGTCAACAAGAAGATGGCGCTTGATATCTGCAAGAACAAATGAAGTGAGTTCTTCATCGGAGTGTTCGTGGAGTGGCATTGCATCTCTGCCCAGTGAGACACGCAGAATTGCTGAATCGGTGGTATTCAAATGTGCCCATTTTTGTGAGGCGAATGAAACGGCAGTAATGAATCTTTGCTCAGGTTTCGGCACGAGGTATCCGCTACCGCTGGCATTTTGTGGAAGCGATTCTTTAGGTACGGCAAGTGCAACCATCACCACTGAAGCGTGAGAGCTCTGCGCAAGAATCTGTGCAACTTGCGGTGCTGATTCTGAAAAAAAGTCAGCTGAATGTTTGGCCGGAGAACACACAACAACGTGGCTCGCGGTGAGGGTCTCGCTTGTTCCATTTGCGGTGAAGTGAACCGAGCACTTCCCCTTGCTGGCAGTGGGCTCTATCGAAGAAACGTGCGAGTTCAGGCGAACAGTGCCACCCAGTTTTTCGACAGCTTCTTGAGTTGCCTTTATTAATGCGCCCATGCCCGCGAGAGGAGCACCAAAAATAGGTGATGCGGCAATGTTGGCAGCGGGCTTGGGCATGCGACGAGCGGTGAGCAAAACGCTGCGGCTACCTGATGCAAGAGCACTCAACTGCGGAACCATTTCGAGGGAAAAATGGTCGGTGTCGGCTGCATAGATACTGCCGACAAGGGGGTCAATGAGCATGTTGTGTACTTCATTGCCAAACCGCCGACGCATGTAGGCACCGATGGAGTCGTTCGCCACAGAGGTTTTGGGTAACACAAGGTCGAGCGCCGCACGAAGTTTCCCTCGAGGTGAAATCAATCGAGAAGTAGCGAGCGAAGAGAGTTGTGTTGGCACACCAAGAAGGAGGCCAGCAGGCAGACGATGCAAACCATTGCGCCATACAGAAGCGTGCCCAGAAGTGGGAGAAGTGAGTTGGTTGTCTAGTCCAACATCTTTTGCGAGCTGTGCAGCAAAGGGCACCCGCAATAAAAATGCATCTGCGGCTTCATCGACGTGCGGGAGTCCTGCAAAAGAAGACGTACGAATGACACCACCCGTGGTGGGCTGAGACTCAAGAAGTGTTACTCGAAGATGTGGTGCGGCAGTGAGTAAAGAATGCGCACATGACAGACCTGTAATGCCTGCGCCAATGATGACGACATGGTGTTCAGCTGAGATGGATTCTTCTGGCATTTTGCCTTAATTCATTGGTTGGCTGCATGCACACGATGAGCAAGTGCATTCATGATTGCTCCATTGTCATTCACACATTCAGTACGCGCAAATGCGAGCCCATGCTGCTCGGCGCGGTGCGAGGCCTCAATATCGAGGTCAAAAAGTACTTCAAGGTGATCTGCCACGAAGCCACATGCACTCACGAGTACTCCTGTAGCTGGAGTCGATTGCGTCGCTAGTTGGTCGATGACGTCGAGAATGTCGGGCCCGATCCAGGGTTCCGGCGTGCGGCCAGCAGATTGCCAGGCAATTGACCACTGAGTATTTTCCGTGAGCCCAACCTTTGCAGCTACGGCGACGGCGGTTGACCGCAACTCGGCGGGGTAGGGGTCGCCGGCATCAATAATGCGTTGCGGAAGTGAGTGGGCAGTAAAGAGCACGTGAGTTGCGGCGGGCATTGTTGCCAATTTTGCAGACATGTCGGTGGCAAGAAATTCAATGAAAGCTTCCTCGGTTGCCCAACTTGTAATGCCCACGACAGAAATGCCGTGAGGCGTTGCTGCTGTAGTTGCGCGGTCGATGTATTGGCCAATGCTGAATGAAGAAAAGTGTGGAGCCAAAACAAGAGCAACAATTTTTGTGAAACCTTCTTGTGCAAGTTGCTGTACAGCGTCTTCAATCATGGGAGCCGCGTGTTTCAGGCCCAGAGCAACGTGGTAGGTGTTCGGAGCAATATTGTTGAGAGCTGTTTGCAAAGCATCGCGCTGAGCTTCAGTAAGTGCGGCAAGGGGCGACAAACCACCGATGGCTTCGTATCGCGCAGTGAGGTCGTTCAGTTGCTCTTCGGTAGGCGGGCGACCTCGACGAATATCGGTGTAATACGGCAAGATCTCTTCGCGACTGCGTGGAGTTCCGTATGCCATGAGAAGTACTGATGTTTTGGTGTTGCTCATTGAGTTGTCCTTTCATGAACATGTTTCACGATGGCGTGCAGAACGTCGGGGTTGCACTGCGGCGTGACACCATGACCTAGGTTGAAAATGTGTCCTGGGTGTTGTGCATTGCTTGCAAGAACTTCATCTGCTGCTGCAAGAGCTGGCTCTACGCCTTCAAGGACGCGATCGGTATTCAGGTTTCCTTGGAGTACGACATCTGCGCCAAGTCGCGCACGCACATCGTGTAGAGAAATGGTGGCATCGATTCCCATAATTGAAGCGCCTGCTTCGTGCATGGCTTCAAGTAAATGGGCACAGTTCACACCAAAGTGAATGCCGGCAACTTCTGGGTGCAAACGTGACAACTCGTGAAATACATTTTTGGTGTGCGGAAGAACATATTTCCTGTAGTCGTCAACCGTGAGTGCCCCCACCCAGCTATCAAATATTTGAAATGCCTGTGCGCCGTGTTGAATTTGTGCCGATACAAGTGCAATGGCGTGCTGACTGAGTCTTTCCATCACGCTGTGCCACAACACATCGTTGTTGCGCATCATGGCAAATGAATTTTCGTAAGTTCTGCTCGGTCTTCCCTCAATGAGATAGCTCGCAACGGTAAATGGAGCGCCAGCAAAACCAAGAAGTGGCACTTCTAGTTCTTTCACCAACATGTCGATTGTTTGCATCACGTAATGCATGTCGGTTTCAGGTTCAAGGGTGCGCAGTCGAGCGAGGTCGTCGTTAGTACGCAGCGGAACAGGTGCTACTGGGCCGGTTCCTGGCGCCACGTCGATGCCAAAACCAACAGCATGTGAAGAAACCACAATGTCGCTGTAAAGAACTGCAGCATCAACTCCATATCGCCGCACGGGCTGCAAAGTAAATTCTGCTGCAAGCTCAGGTTTTTTGATTGCGTCTAAAATGCTTCCTTCACCGCGCAAGGCTCGGTATTCAGGAAGGCTGCGACCCGCTTGACGCATAAACCACACAGGTGTGTGCGTTGCGCGTTCACCACGGGCAGCTGTAAGAAAGGCAGAAGTAGGTAGTGCTGTCATGATTCAGCGCAAGTGGATTGACCAGTAATGAGGTGCACCTAGACAGGTTACCTGCGTTGTTGTTGTGCACGAAGTTGAGCCTCAATTCGAGCAATTCGGGTACGCGCCTCTGGATGAGAAGAAAAGATCTTCTCGTGCCACTGTTTTTTCGCTAAGCGCAGAGTGCGCGATTCGTGTTGTGCATCTTGATGCGGAAAAGTGAATCGGGAGAGCGCAGCAGACAACTGTTTCCCAAAGCCGAGTGTCACAGCACGAGCATCGGCCTGGAACTCGGCATTTTTTCCCACAATGTTGTTCAAAATGTGAGCACTCAGA
>JAPKZV010000102.1 GCA_026393585.1 Actinomycetota bacterium | reverse complement strand
TCTGCGGAAATCTGCAGTGCCTTGGCGATTTGCTGCAATATGTCGGCCGACGGCTTGCGCAAGCCTCGTTCAATTTGCGACAAATACGGGTTAGAGATACCCGCGATGCGCGAGAGGTCTCGGATTGACTGCTGAGCAGCTTCGCGACGCACCCGAATGAATTCGCCAAGTTCAAAGAGACGTTGGTCCATTATTCCAACAATGAGTTGATGTTCGCTCCACCACTTTTATAGCGAGCAACAAGTTCTGCGCTCAAGGCATCAATTTGCCCAAAGAGTGCTTTGCGATCTGTCGACTGCACCATCTCAAAAGCTTCTAGTGCGTTGATGAGCGCATCGAGTTCTCCCAACGAGAGTTCTGCAAAGTCGGCAAAATGGAAGGTGTCACACAGCGTGGTGAGTTCCGCAAGACGCGGGTGATGTGCAGGAACTTCGGTATCGCGTGGCGGACGCGCAGAACCTCCACCTTGTTGCTGACCAAACACTGCTGCTAGCTGTTCTGGTTGTGCGTCAAGAGATTTTCCTGTTCCACGTTTTTGTTTCTCTTCACGCACCACATCGAGTCGACCTTGAGCAAGGCGTCGCACAAATGACACTGCATCTTCTTCATTTTGAAGCTCAGTACGCAACGAGCGCAGTTCAGGAAGCGTGAGCGATGCAGGATTCATAGCGCCAAAAACCGTGATCTCGAAAAAGTTGCGATATGCGTACTCTAGAGCCCACCGGAAACCGGAGGAAGGACAGCCACTTCATCGCTGTCACACAATGTCTCTTCTCGACCCACTTCTTCCCCGTTCAGCCACACCCGACAAGTGGCAAGTACCTCAGCAAAGGGAGTTCCATAGCGCTCAATAGCCGCATCGAGGAGACCGCCCACCGATTTTTCGGCGAAAGTATCGCTTCCACACCCAGCAGCCTCTCGAGCCGATGCAAAAAGTCGCAAAGTTGCCATTAACGGAAGCGTACAGAATGAAATCTGTTGCCCTTCTAGCCAATAACCTGCAAGACGTGCCCGAAATCGCCCCTACTCGCCTTTTGCTCGTTCGTCACGGGCAATCCGAGTGGAATGCACTCGGGAAAATGCAGGGTCATGCCGATTCGCCGCTGTCTGCAGAAGGACGCAAACAAGCACGCAACGCCGCTCGTCGACTCGGCGTCTTTGACCTCATTATTTCCAGCGATCTCCAACGTGCAAGTGAAACCGCCAACCTCATTGCCGACGAAATGGGGCTGAGCGTTTTGCCCCCTCACGCCGGTTTACGTGAAATCAATGTTGGCCCGTGGCAGGGTCTCACCCGGCGGGAAATCGACAAGAAGTTTCCGGGCTATGTAGAACACGACATGCGACCTCCTGGCTATGAACCAGACCACGAAGTTTTTGCGCGTGTCAGTGGCGCACTCAACGACATCGCCCGCGACCACCCTGGGGCGATGGGGCTCGTGGTCACACATAGTGGCATCATTCGTGTCATGCGCCGCACACTTGGCTACCCCGACCAACGCAATCACCGCAACCTTGAAGGCTGTTGGTTCACATTGCATCCCGATGGGGGCCTTGAAGTATCTGATTCTGTCAATATTTTGCGCAACACCACTACAAGCGACACGCTGTAAATCGCATGCGTTTCGATGATTCGTATTCGCCATCAGTGCGTCAGCACGTCACCCTGCTCACCATTGCACGAACGAGCACTAATGCCTGTTATCGCTTTGCTCCTCCATTTTTAGCAATCATTGCTCGCGGCTTCGATGTTTCCATTGCGCAAATGGGTATTGCATTAACGGTTGCCGAGCTCACCGGTTTGGCATCGCCACTCATTGGTCACCGCGTTGATGCAATGACCCGTCGTCGCGCATTGCGACTCGGACTCTTTGGCGTTGCGTTGGGAACACTCATCACTGCAAGTGCACCACACCTTGCCGTATTCACCTTGGGAATTATTTTTCTTGCTGCTTCCAAGGTTGCCTTCGATGTTGCCCTCGGGGCCTGGGTTGCCGACCACGTTCCATGGAATCGACGCAGCAAGGTTGTTGGGTACACCGAAACTTCGTGGGCCCTTGGTCTGTTGTTGGGCGTCTCCACAATGGGGCTCATTACCGCTGTCACGAACTGGCGCGTTGCTTATGCAACAGGCGCCATTGCTGTACTGATTCTGGGTCTCATCGTCAGCAATCGACTCCCTGTTGCCGACGACGTCATTCACGAACACAATGATGATCTCGAAATGCACCTCGAACATGGCGTCTTACGCCGTGGTAGTTGGTATGCCATTGCTTCCTGCTTCACCCTCATGGGTGCAAGCCAATGCATATTTGTCACTTTTGGCCCGTGGCTCGAAGACACTTTTGAATACTCTGCAGCAAATATTGCAATCGTTGGTTTTTCTCTCGGTGTCGTTGAATTTTTAGCATCAACGTCGAGTGCAAAATACACCGACGCATTCGGCAAGGAAAAAAGCGTTGCCATTGGTGCTTTGCTCATGGTGCCAGCCGCACTTCTCATTGCACTTGCTAGTCAGAACATTGTCTCTGGTCTCATCGGCCTCTTAATAGTGCTCATGGGTTTTGAATTTGCTGTTGTCAGCTTGCTCCCCCTGGGCGCTCAACTTGTACCTGGCAAACGAGGTCGCGGCATGGGGTTACTCATCGGTGCCGGAACATTGGGTCGCGCTTCCGTGTCGATTGCCGCAACACGTTTATACGACCAACACGGCATACCACCTGCTGCTATTGGCTCTGGGCTCCTTGCCTTAGGAACAGTTCTTCTTATTTCTATGCACGCAAAAGTTGCAGAGAAAATTTAGCGACAACTGCTAGCCGGCATAACGGTTGGTAATGGGCAATCGACGATCTTTGCCAAAAGCCTTAGTGCTGACACGCACTCCTGGTGGGCACTGCCGCCTCTTGTATTCATTCATGTCGACGAGTCGAGCAATGCGACGCACAAGCACTTCATCGTAACCACGCGCAATGATGTCACTTGCTGTGAGATCGAACTCAACATACATTTCCAAAATTGCATCGAGAACTTCGTACGGTGGCAACGACTGATCGTCTCGTTGATCTGGTCGCAACTCGGCCGATGGTGCTTTGTCGATAATGGCGCGAGGAATGAGCGGCGCACCTGCACGTTCATTCACCCATTCGCACAGTTCATACACCGTGGTTTTGAGTACGTCTTTAATGATGCCGAAACCACCCACAGAGTCGCCATACAAAGTGAAATAACCCACGGCTAGTTCACTCTTATTGCCAGTGGTGAGCACCATCCACCCATGCTTGTTGGATAACGCCATGAGAATCATTCCACGCACGCGACTTTGCAAGTTTTCTTCCGTTAGGTCTTCCGCTTTGCCAGCAAAGCCTTCTTCCAACATCGATAAGTACGCAGCAAACGCTGGCTCTATAGGAACTGATTGATAAGGAATGTTTAAGTTCTCGGCAAGTGCTAATGCATCATCTTTAGAACCATCACTTGAATATCGCGACGGCATCGACACGCCATGTACATGTTCAGCACCTAACGCCTCAACAGCAATTGCTGCTACAAGTGCTGAGTCGATTCCACCTGATAGTCCGATAACTACGTCAGTAAACCCATTCTTTTTTACATAGTCTCGTGTACCCAACACCAATGCTGCATGCACACGCTCTAGTTCAGAACTTGCTCGCTCTACTTCGTGTTGTGGAGATACACACACAACATCTCCTTGAGCATTGACATCACACACTAAAAGATCTTCCGCAAAAGCAGCAGCACGAGCTTGAATGACTCCGCGCGCATCGGCCACTAAAGAACCGCCATCAAAAACCAACTCGTCTTGTCCGCCAATTTGGTTGACGTATGCAACAACAACACCATTGCTTTGTGCACGACTCGAAACTAAATCATCTCGTTGAGTGGGTTTGTTGCGATGAAACGGTGAACCGTTAATGCTGATGCACAATTTTGCACCTTGTTGTGCTTGCTGCTCAGTGGGGTCACCTACCCAGAGGTCTTCACAAATAGAAACCGCAAATGGAATTCCGTTGCAGGTGAAAATATCTTGGATGCTTGGGCCAGGAGTGAAATACCGCTCTTCGTCGAACACGCTGTAGTTCGGTAAAAGTTGTTTACGGTAGACGCCAAGTATCTTCCCGTTTTGCGCAACTGCCGCAGCATTAAAAAGAATGCGCTCCTCGCCACCTTCAACTTGAACGGCAACTGAATCGACAAAACCAATGACCGCCATGCAATTGCCCGTCACTTCCACAACGCTGTTGAGGGCACGCATATTGTCGGCCAGAAATCCGGGCTTCAACACCAGATCTTCTGGCGGGTAACCCGTAATACTCAGTTCGGGAAATGCCACGATGTCGCAACCAGCGGCAGTGGCTCGCTCGTACTCGCGCACAATTGCCGCAACATTGCCCACCAAGTCACCCACGGTGGGGTTGACCTGTGCAAGACCAACTCTCATCGCTGAACCTGGCGTAATGGGCTGAATTTGTGGGTTTTGAACACCTTCTCAGGCTACCGAACTCACTCTGGCCCACTCTCCATCTATTAGGTCTGCCTTACAGGCTGGTGTTGCTTCACACAGAGTTAACAATTGAGACATGGAAGTGAAACTGCTTCTTGGCAACATAGAGCGATCACTTCTGGGCTTTGGCTCAGTATCACCCATATGGAAGGAACTGCCGTGCCATTTCAGGCCGAATACATCTGGATCGACGGTGTGAAACCCACACCTACCTTGCGCTCAAAAACCAAAGTCATGGCTGACGACGAAAAGATCTCCGTTTGGGGATTCGACGGTTCGTCAACAGAACAAGCTGGTGGCGAATCATCAGACTGCGTTTTGCGCCCAGTCTTTTCTTGCCCAGACCCCATCCGTGGTGGCAAGAACATCCTCGTGATGTGCGATGTCCTTCAAGCTAAAGACGACAGCCCACACCCAACAAACACTCGTGCTGCTTTGGCTGAACAAGCTAAGAAGTACGCCGATCAGGAAATGATCTACGGCATCGAGCAGGAATACACCATGTTGCGCCTCGATGGCACACCATATGGTTTCCCTGTTGGCGGCTTCCCCGCTCCACAAGGCCCTTACTACTGTGGCGTCGGCGCAGGCCGCGTTGTTGGTCGTGAAATTATTGAAGAGCACACACAGGCTTGCATCGATGCTGGCCTCATGATCTCTGGCACTAACGCTGAAGTAATGCCTGGTCAGTGGGAATTCCAAATCGGACCCGCAGATGCACTCACCGTGAGCGATCACATGTACGTGGCACGCTGGCTCTTGCAGCGCATCGCTGAAGATTACGATGTGGTCATCTCATTTGCCGCAAAGCCAATGAAGGGCGACTGGAACGGCGCTGGTGCACACACCAACTTCTCCACCAAGGCAATGCGCAACGACACCAACTTGAAGGCCATCACTGCTGCATGTGAGGCCCTCGGCAAGCGCGTCATGGAACACGTCGACAACTACGGCGACGACATTGCAAGCCGCCTCACCGGAAAGCACGAAACTGCTCCGTACAACAAGTTCAGCTACGGCGTGTCCGACCGCGGTGCTTCTGTACGTATTCCATGGCAGGTTGGCCGCGACGGCAAGGGCTATGCAGAAGACCGCCGCCCGAACGCCAACGTCGACCCTTACACCGTTACCCGTCTCATTCTTGAGACCGTATGTGGCGCCGCATAAGCGCTTCTCGTACATAATTACTAGCAACCGGGGGGCCAATGTGCCCCCCGGTTCGCATTTACGACAAAAACAGGCACACTGAGGAGATGTCAGAAATGCTCGAACAGCAACGTGAATATGTTTTACGCACGGTGGAAGAACGCGGTGTGCGCCTCGTTCGTCTGTGGTTCACCGACATATTGGGCAACCTGAAGTCATTTGCCATCAGCCCTGCCGAATTAGAAAACGCACTTGAAGATGGAATGACCTTCGACGGCTCATCTATTGAAGGTTTTAGCCGCGTGCAAGAAGCTGACGTACTTGCTATTCCCGACCCCAACACCTTTGAGGTACTGCCATGGGCCGACCCCAAGGGCACTGAAGCACGCGTATTTTGCAATATTCATAATCTCGACGGCACACCATTCGATGCCGACCCACGCCAGGTGTTGAAGCGCAACCTCGATGCCGCCGTCAAACTTGGCTACGCGTTTTACATTGCACCCGATATTGAATACTTCTATTTTGCTCCCCCGCAAAAAGGTGAACTTCCTCAACCACTCGATGAAGGTGGTTTCTTCGACCTCACCACTTCCGACATCGCAACTTCATTGCGCAAAGAAACCATTCGCACGCTGGAAACTATGGGCATCCCCGTTGAATACAGTTTCCACGAAGACGCGCCAAGCCAACACGAAATCGACCTACGTCATACCGATGCTCTCACCATGGCCGACAGCATCATGACCTTCCGTCTTGCAGTGCGCGAGGTTGCAGCAATGCATAAGGTGCACGCAACATTTATGCCGAAGCCGCTTGAAGGTGTACAGGGTTCAGGCATGCACTTGCATTTGTCTCTCTTTAAAGGTGAAGACAACGCGTTCTACGACGAAAAAGATGCCTACAACTTGTCGCCTACTGCGAAGTCATTTATGGCAGGGCTCTTGCGCCACGCCGCAGAAATTACAGCCGTCACCAACCAAACGGTCAACAGCTACAAGCGACTCGTTCCTGGTTTTGAAGCACCCGTGCATATTTCGTGGGCGCGCAATAATCGCAGCGGTCTCATCCGTGTGCCGGTACCGAAAAAAGGTAACGCCATGGCAACACGCATTGAATATCGTTCGCCCGACCCTGCCACGAACCCGTACCTCGCATTTTCTGTCATCCTTGCAGCAGGTCTGCGTGGTATTGAGCAGGGGTACACACTTCCTGCCGAGGCCGATGCAAACCTCTTTGAAATGAACGATGCAGATCTGAACAAGTTGAGCATCGAACAATTGCCACAATCACTTGCCGACGCACTCGACATCATGGAGCGTTCAGAACTTGTTGCAAGCGCACTTGGCGAACATATTTTTGAAAGGTTCCTGCGCAATAAGCGTTCAGAATGGCGTGGTTATAAAACACAAGTCACCCCATTTGAACTCAATCGCTATCTTCGGTCGTTGTAGGTCTTTTTCTCACAATGGAATTCATCGTCGTCTATCCCGAACCGGCAAACCCCGACCTTGCCCGCACCCTCGACATGTCGGGGTACCGCTGGAAGGCTGTGTCGTCGCCTGAACAAGCATTAGAACACGAGCCAACTACTGGCTGGGCTGGCGCTGTGGTGAACTGTGAAGACAATGCGGAATCGGCGTGGGCCTTTTGCCGTGCCTTGCGCAAACGCGATGCGCTTGCCTGCCCCATCTTGGTTCTCATTTCTGGTGCTGAACTTGGGCAACTGGAATTGCGCGATGAAAACTTCGACGACTTCTGTATCACTCCCTTTCATCCCCGCGAGTTAGAAGCACGCTTACGCCATCTCACACACTCCGAGAGCGCTGTCGTACGTGCCGAGATGATCGACTATGCCGGTCTTAGTTTGAACCTCGAGACCTATCAGGCAACTTTTGAAGGCCAGCCCCTCGACCTCACGTACATGGAATACGAGTTGTTGAAGTTTCTCGCCCAGAACCCTGGCAAAGTATTCACACGTGA
>JAPKZV010000039.1 GCA_026393585.1 Actinomycetota bacterium | reverse complement strand
GTTCCTGTTTCCTTGAGAGCAATGGCGCCTTCGCACACGCCTTCCACCACAATTTCATCACCATTGGACCACAACACCACAACTGCTGTTTTAAAACGGCACGAACGTTGGGTGGAGTTCTCTAACGCTGCAAGAAGCTTTCGCTTGTTGTCGACATCGGTTGCATCTTCACCCGCATAACGCGCTGTTCGTACCCCAGGCATGCCCTCAAGTACGTCAACAAATAGCCCCGTGTCGTCGGCGAGTGCCGGGCACCCCGTTGCATTCACAATGGCTTGTGCCTTGAGGCGCGCATTACCCACCAACGTGTCGGCGTCTTCTACAACGTCGGGAACCGTAGTGGGCCGCGGCAACAAGGAAACTCCTTGCGGCATGAGTTGTTCAATTTCTGCAACTTTTCCCGGGTTTGCCGAAGCACACACCAGTTGCAGCGCCATTGTTAACGACCCAAAGTGCGAGGAACTGGTGGCGTCGACAACACATTGCGCTGCACCGTGAAGATTTGCCCCAGCCCATGTGCCGCCAAACCCAAAAGGTCATCGAGTTCACCGCGGGTGAATGCTTTACCTTCTGCAGTTCCTTGCACTTCAACGAAGCTTGGTTCACCGCCAGCAACTGGCTGCAACATCACCACGTTCATATCAACTTCCGCTGAGCTGTCTTCAACGTAAGGAAGATCGAGAATGGGTTGACCATTGTGAATGCCAACGCTGATTGCCGCACACTGCGAATGCAATGGGTGCGCTGTAATGAGACCGTTTTGCTGCACACGTGTGAGTGCGTCGTGCAAAGCAATGAACCCGCCACAAATACTTGCGGTGCGTGTTCCACCATCGGCTTGCAACACATCACAGTCGACCACTACTTGGCGCTCGCCAAGAAGTTTCATGTCGCATGCTGCACGCAATGAGCGGCCAATGAGGCGCTGAATTTCTACGGTGCGGCCGCTTTGCTTGCCTTTAGCGGCTTCACGGTCGACGCGCTCTGGTGACGAACCTGGCAACATGCTGTATTCCGCAGTGACCCAGCCCTTGCCGGTGCCCTTCATCCAACGTGGAACATTTTCATCGACCGAAGCTGTGCACAACACGCGTGTGTTGCCAAAAGAAACCAAAACAGACCCGGCTGCCATCTCGGTGAAATCGCGCTGAAAGGTAAGTGGCCGCAATTCATTCGCCGCGCGTCCGTCTGGTCGTGTCATGTTGTCTCCTTGTTAGTGAATGTTTATTTTACGATCCACGATTGTGCATCGCTCAGCTCTGGGCCAAAGAGTCGACGCCCTAAATGCGCGAACCATTCTGGATCTCCAGAGGAATAAAAGAAATGTTCGCCCACGCGACTTGTGTCTTCTTGCAGCTCAGCTATTTCAAGCATTTCTTTCACTGCAAAAGCAGTTTCGTCACCCGATGACACCAGCACCACATCGGGGCCCATCACATCGCTAATTACTCGGGCGAGATATGGGTAATGCGTGCACCCCAGCAGTAACGAGTCGACACCAGCATCAACGATGGGCGCAAGGAGTCGTTGCGCAAGAAGTGTTACTTCGGCTCCACTTGTTTGCCCACGTTCAACGAACTCCACTAACCCAGGGCAAGCTGCCGACACCAGCGACACCGAAGCATCTGCTGCTCCAACGGCGTGTTCATATGCACCCGAGTCGATGGTTCCCACAGTGCCAATAACACCCACTCGCTTGTTGCGTGTGGTTTGCACGAGCGCACTCACACCAGGTTCAATGACACTCACCACTGGCACAGGCAAGGTTTCTTTCAACTGCTCAAGTGCAACCGAAGCAGCCGTGTTGCATGCCACCACAATGAGCTTCACGTCGAAGTCGTTCACCAAGCTGGTGGCAATTTCGTGGGCAAAGCGCTGCACTTCTGCAGCGGGCTTATTGCCATAGGGGTACCGACCCGTGTCGCCAATGTAAACAAGATCTTCGTTGGGCAACAGGTCGATCACTGCGCGAGCAACCGTCAAGCCACCAAAGCCCGAGTCAAACATTCCAATTGGCTGCACCATTCCGAGAACAGGTTAGAGCCTGGCGCATACGAGTACGGTTGCATTGTGCTTGGTGCCACACTTCTCGCTCTTGGCGCCGCCGTTTTACACGCAAGTTGGAACATTGCCATTAAACAAAGTGGCGACCGTTGGCTCGCATTATGGGCACAAATGACCATTGCAGGTGTTTTATGCAGCATTTTCATTGTTGCTTCCGGCGGTGTTCCTCACGAGGCATGGCTGTGGGCGTCACTCAGTGGCATCACCCATGTGGGTTATGTGTGGTTCCTCGCCCGTGCATATGACCTCGGAGATTTCTCGGTGACCTACCCCATTGCTCGAGGAAACGGAGCAGTACTCGCCGCATTAGGTGGTGTGGTCTTTCTCAACGACCATCTCAGCATCGTCAACGTACTTGGCATTGCGATTGCTGCTGGTGGCCTCTTCTTACTTGCAGGGCCTGCCGACAACAAACACGTATTTGCAGCCTTATGTGTTTCCTTGACCATCGGCATCTATTCGACGGTCGATAGTCACGGTTCGCGTGTTACCGGCGGCAACTTGTACCCGCTCACCATTTTTATGACAGGTGCATTTTTCATTTCTTTGCATGGTCTCGCAATGGGTCGCGCTCAGGAAATGAAACGCACATTGCGCACTCGATGGAAACCTCTCACGGTCACCGCATGCGCATCGGTGCTCACCTATTGGATGGTGCTTCTCGCTGTTCAACGTGCTTCTGTTGGTTACGTCACAGCAATCAGAGAATCAAGCGTGGTTCTTGCTGCACTCTTTGGATGGAAAGTGCTCAAAGAGGGAAATGCTCGTCGTCGCATCACCGCCGCCGGCGTTGTATTGCTCGGCCTTATTGTTTTGGTAGCAAGTTAGAAGTAGATAATTTTTTCAGCAGCTGCTTCTGCAGCATCGAGATCGTCGGTGTAGGCACCAGTCGACAAGTACTTCCAACCACCGTCGCACACAATAAACACCACAACACCTTCTTCAAGGTCTTGCGCCACTTTTACCGCTCCAGCAAGGCTGGCTCCGGAGGACAGACCAGCAAAAATTCCTGTTTCAGCAACAAGGCGACGCGTCCACTCAATGCTTTCGCGTGGTCGCACCACCCGCTTGCGATCGAGAAGTTCAAAGCCGTGCCAGTTTTCAAAAACTGGAGGAATATAGCCGTCTTCTAAGTTACGCAGACCTTCAACACGCTCACCTAGTGGCGGTTCAATAGCGATGAGTTTGATGTTCGGGTTTTTCTCTTTCAAGAACTTCCCGGTTCCCATTAATGTTCCTGAAGTACCAAGACCTGCGACGAAGTGCGTAATTTCAGGGCAGTCGCGCCAAATTTCTGGGCCGGTATTTTCATAGTGCGCCTGCGGGTTGGCATTGTTTGCGTATTGATATAAGAAGCACCATTCAGGGTGTGCTTCAGACATCTCTTGCGCACGACGCACGGCGCCGTTTGAACCTTCTTCACCAGGAGTGAGCACAATGTCGGCACCAAAAATTTGCAACATTTGACGACGCTCAATCGAAACGCTTGTTGGCATCAAAATAGTGATGGGGTAACCCTTGATTTGTGCAATGGCTGCAAGAGCAATGCCGGTGTTGCCCGATGATGGTTCCAAGATGCGCTGACCTGGCAACAAGGTGCCGTCTTTTTCCGCAGCTTCAATCATCGATTTCGCAATACGGTCTTTCACCGAACCAAAGGGGTTCTGGTTTTCCAACTTTGCCACCAAACGCACGCGCGGGTTCGGCGACAAAACACTCACATCGACCATCGGGGTATTGCCAATGAGGTCGAGCACGCTGTCGTTCAACATGAGGGCCTCCTTTGGCAATTCGTGACTAATACTGTCGGAATTGTACTGAATTGCTCGCTCGGATGCTCAGATCAACTCAGAGATGCTTTCTTCTTCTATCTGAGCAGGTTCGGGAGCCTCAGAATTGATGAGAAAACTCCTCACTTCGGGCACTTCCCTCTTCAGGGTCACAATGACATAGTGCCAACCAGGGTCAGGGGCCTGGGCCACATCGGTGGGGCTGGGGTACGCCTCACTGTGGGTATGGCTATGCATCACGCCAATCACCTCATAGCCATCGTCTTCAGCTGCCATCTCGGCGCGAAAATGTTCCTTGGCATCAATGGTGTACACGCGGGCGCTGTTGGCCACGTTTGTACATGGCACAAACCGAGCCACCACTCCTGTTTCGCGCACGCCTACTAACAACCCGCAACTCTCATAGGGGTAGCCATCGAGAGCGTGTTGTTTCATCTCTTCAATGGAATGTGTGGCAACCGTCAGCATGCACTGTGACATTAGCGCCAGAGTTTGCACACGGTACGACTACGCAACAAGAAGACCACGGGCACGGAACACACGCCTGCGAATTGGCGCAAAAAAGAGTCGCTCTACGCAAATACCAGTAATGAGAATCAGGAAAATACTCATCACAATGAGCGACATATCGCCCAGTGTGCGACCCACTTCCAAAAGCTGCCCAAGGCCCGCGCCAAGTTCAGGTGAAACAGCAATGAGTTCTGCGGCCATCAGCGAACGCCAAGCAAAAGCCCAACCTTGTTCCAACCCTGCCAAATAGTTAGGAAATGCTGCGGGCAACACCACTTGCCTAATGGAAGACAACCCAGAGAGACCCAGCACTTTCGCTGCACGCAAATACAACGGCGGAATCTGGTCGATTCATGCAACAAGACCGTTGGCAATAGATGTCGCTTCTCCAAGAATCACGACGCAATAAATGGTGCTTGGCGACAAACCAAACCAGATAATTGCTGCTGGCACCCACGCCACCGA
>JAPKZV010000050.1 GCA_026393585.1 Actinomycetota bacterium | reverse complement strand
AGTTGAGGAAGCCGGCAAAGCTCAACCCACCGGTATTACGCAAAACAGGAACAACAAGCGTGCGTGAACCATCTGATTTCGCTACGTCAACGGCCAAGCCCATGTTGACTTCAGGATTGCGAATGATTTGTGGTGCACCTGCGTCGTCGGTGGCGTAACTGTTGTTCATTGCGGGAACCGCATCGGCGATTGCTCGCACAATGGCATAACCAATGATGTGCGTGAAACTTACTTTGCCCATTCCACCACGGCTCATGTATGAGTTGATAGCGCGACGGTTGACTTCTAAAAGTCGAGCAGGAACATTGCGAAAACTTGTTGCAGTAGGAACAGTCAAACTGCGTTCCATGTTGGCAACAATTGCAGCGCCAGAACCACGAATGGGTTCTGGAGGTGTTGCCGATGTTGTTGGGGTCACCGCAGGCTTAGCGACAGGGGCACTATCGCCAGATGCGACCGGGGCACTCGCTATTGGTGCAACGTTTTGTGTCACGCCTGGTACCGCACCGGCATGGCCTGGCACGTAGTCGGTGAAAAATTCACGCCAGGTGTCGGACACCGCTGTGGGGTCGATCCGGAATTGTTCATACATCTCGTCGACGAGCCAGGAGTTCGGGCCAAAGACGTCTTGCGGGGAGGAGGGGTTGCTGTTCGGCATCGTTTTCAATCGTACTCTTCACCCCTCGCCTCGGCAGTCTTCAAATGACGAGTGGCACAGAAAGTCCCTTTTCATGCACCCCTATGGACATCGTCAAGATTCCACTTGTAGAGTTTTGCTATGACCTCTCGCCTTTCGTTGCGTACCCTTTTTGCCGCCCTCATCGCTGTTTCTGCCTTGTCGGCCTGTGGCGGCGGATCCTCTGCCCCAGCCGAAACCATTCCAGCCGATGCAGGGCTCGTGGTGAAGTCCGTCAAGAGCATCCGCTTCGATGCAAGTGAGTACTCAGCGACGGCTGGCGAAATTAAAGTTGCATTCTCCAACGAAGACACCGTTCGCCACACGTTGCTCGTGGTTCAAGATGGCGTCAAGGTTCCCGACTTCAAACTCGTCGTTCCCGAAAAGGGCGCACTCGACGTCGGAAATATCAATTTGGCTGCCGGTAGCTACACCCTCATTTGTGATGTACCCGGCCACCAAAACATGAAAGCAACCCTGACCGTTAGCTAGCAGGTACTGCGCGCAACGCCACCGGTATTGCGCTCATCACAGGAATACCCGTAATGGGGTCGTACCCGCTTTGCAGGTCGATGAGGGCTCCCGTTGTTGAACCCACCACCGCCAGGTCATTTGGGGTATCGGGCAGACCACCCCATGCATGGGCAAGTGACACCATGCCACGACGCACATCGTCGGCCGATTTCACCACAGCTTTAATTGAGCCTTTTGGTGAAGCAACTTCAATCGTGTCTCCATCGGCAATACCCAACTCAGCAAGGTCTAATGAGTTGACGTGAGCAAAGTTCGTGCCTTCGCGGGCGCGCAGTTTTTCCACTTCGCGGCCCGATGAGTTGAACACGCTCTTCAAACGTCGTGTAGTCATGCGGAAGGTGTGCACCTCGGGGTCAAAACCGTGGATGACTGCACCAGATGACGACTCGCGGAACACATCTTTCATCTCTTCGGCAATTCCAGCAGGAACCATTTCCAACCGCGCCTGGCTCGTTGGGTCTGCAGGCTGAACGGTGGTGATGTATTCAGGGAAAAGATGCCCGCCCACATGCTTACGCAATTCCGCAAGTGGCAACTTCGCTTTTGCATAAATGAGATCAAGCACATCGTCACCGGTGATGTGCATACCTGGCGTGATGTCTCCACCTGGCATCTTGATGGTGATACCAAGTCGCCCCGCAACCTCGGTGTAGACCTGCCACTCTTGGCGAATATCGCCGCGCATTTCCAAAATAGCTGGCGTGTAGTGCTGATACGGCTGATCGAACCAACGGTCGATGGTGGTGGGCACATCGGGTCGTTCCAAACTCAACGTGCTGGCAATGACGTAGTGGGCAAGTTGCGCAGACGGCGACACGTGCACATCCATAAGTACATGCAAGTCGAGCGCGCGTAATGCTTCCACAGTGGTGCGTTGGTCTGGCCATGACACCACGGGGTTTCCACCCAAAGTAAAGAGCGCACGAATTTGCCCTTCACCTTCGAGCAATATTTCTTCAGCAAGTGTCGACGTGGCTGCTTGTCCGCGCTGCATATAGATGTCACGCATACGCGACTTCGAGCCCTTTGTCAGCATCTCTGGCTTCGGAGGAATCACTCCTGCGCGAATTTGCCCAGGAGGAGTCATGAGACCACCTGGGTTGTACATCGTTTCGCCTTCACGGTTGTAGCGACCACACAAAGTGTTTAATACCAACACCAAGTGTTCGGTGAGCGACGAGTGTGGCGCCATGTCGGGCCCGGTTCCGGTGGTTACTGCCCCGCGTGGGCCTTCTGCAAACTTTTTGGCCGCAGTAACAATGAGTTCTTGTTCGACGCCCGCACGCTGGCTGACATAGTCGAGAGTAAATGGATCGACAGCTATGCGCAGCTCGTCGAGGCCATTGACGTATCGACCACAAAAATCTTTGTCATATGAATCGGTCGCAAGAATTTGGCGAATGATTCCTGCGAGCAACGTGGGGTCTTCACCTGCACGCACCGGCAAATACAAATCGGCGTAGTGCGCTACTTCGGTGAATCGAGGGTCGATAACAATGAGAAAGAGACCACGTTCTTTTGCTTGACGCAAGCGCACGAGCGGGTTAAAACCAGGAATACCACCGGGGTATCCAAATGTGCTCACCAATGTGTTGCACCCAATCACCATGGCAACATCGGCAGTTTCAAAACCCTGCACACCTGCGGCCCATGAACCGTGACGCAGTGGCGCAATTGCCTTGCCTGGTTGGTCGATAGATGATGAGGTGTAAAAACTTTCCGAACCAATTGCATTGTGGAATGCGGCAGCAATGGGAAGGCCCGTTGCGTTTTGATACGCAGCAGTTCCGCAGTAGGTAGCAATGGCACGTGGCCCGTACTTTTCAAGAATGCCTGCCAACTTGTCGGCAATTTCATCGAAAGCAACGTTGGTATCGATGGGATTCAGTACATCGCCGGTGCGCTTTAAGCTGGCGCGCAAACGCCCGGGGTGCTCATGTTGGCCACCTAAGTTACGGCCCTTCACACACGTGTACCCCTCGTACATTGGGTCGTCTTGCACACCATGAACGCCAAGTACCGCATTACTCACGGTGTCGACATCAACATCAATTGCGCAGCCCGCGTGACAGAACCGGCAAAAACTACGACGTGTTTCAATGCTCATGTATCCCCCTTGGCAATTTCACTGCTCAAAGAAACACTAGGCGATTTCGTGAGGCTCACTTTCGTCGAGACCCATGCCAAGAACAACATCTTCATAGTCAATGGTCCATAAACGCCCTGAGTTCACAGAGTCGGCTTCATAGCAACGCCAACCTAAGCGCCTTTGCACTTCTGGGCTGAACTTCCGCACAACCTCCCAAGGGTTTGCAATGGGCAGGGCCTCTTCGGGCGTCAGCCAGCCCACAACATGCGATACATGCATTCCCATGCGCCAGTTGTCTACCGAGGTATTTGCCCCGCCGCCGTGCAATGTACGACCGGCGTACAGAAGCCCGCTGCCAGGCGCCATCTCGGCGTGCTCCACAAGGTGGCCACACGACCTATCGGAGAAGTCTGACCACAGGTGACTTCCTGGCACCACATTGGTCGCACCGTTTTCTTTCGTGAATTCTCCGAGCGCAAGCATCCAACTCACTGTTACTTCAGGTGATTCTGGAGTTTCAAAAAATGGCCAGTTGTTCACGTCGCGGTGCAAGACCTGCGCGTTTTCTCCGGGGCCAATGACCATCATCTGAGCCGAGTTCAACCACCAGTCAACTGCATTGTCTAACAAAAGTTCGTTGCTGATTGCCGTCATGAGTGGATGCGTGAGCACTTCAATAAATGCCGGGCTGCGCTGTGCGAGTCGCCCAAAACGTTTTGTGTTCGTACCCCAAAACTTCTCGACAATGGGGTCTCCACTGCGTGTGCCCGCATGCATGTTCTGAGTAACAGTGTCGAGGTCGGCGCGCAGTTGCTGCACCAGATCGTTCGACAAAAGATTTGCCACAATGACGGCGCCGTCGCGCTCCATCACACCCAGAATCTCACCCAATGATGCGGTGGACTCCAGCGTTACTACTGCACTCATGGTTCTCAACAATCACTGGGGAATGATCACCGTAACAGGTGGAATAAACAAAAAACCCCCGGCCGCAGCCGAGGGTTTTTTGACTAGAGCGAAAAGTGAATTAGCCGAGAAGAATCTCTGACAAGATCCACAACACGAGCCACAACACACCACCGGTAATGAGGGCGTTTTTGTGACTCTCATATGGCCAGAGCAACTTGTTTGTTGCTGCAGTGCCGCCGAGAAGACCCAGTGCATTGATTTGCAAAATGGCCACAATGACCATTGCGATGATGAAGAAGGTCCAAGCGTTTCCACTGGTAGCTCCGGCAAATGCGCCACTGTAGAAGTGCACTGCGCCCACCATGAAGAACAACATTGAGAACGAGAAAATGAAGTTCTGACGTGAAGCAAGAAGAGCCTTACGACCAGCACCTGCGGCCCCTGCGTTTGCTTCGCCACCTGCAAGCACATTGGCTGCGTTGGCAAGAACAACCTTTTGGTTCTTCCAAATGACCATCCACACGTTGGCGGCCATGAGAATACCGAGCACCATACCGATGCTGATAGCTACGTTGTGACCAATTCCCTGCCCTGACGTTGAGGACATGAAGTCTTGGAAATAGTTCTTCACCAAGCCGGTAATGAGAATGCCGGTCACCAGTGTGGCAATAGAAGCCCAACGGAACCACCACAAAGCGCGACGTGCCACTTTGTCGATAGCGATGTTACGAGCCTTGCCCTCATCGCCAAATGCAGCAAAAGCTGGCACTTGCACGAGGTTGAAGTAATACAGCAAACCGATCCAGCAAATGCCAGCAACGATGTGTAGCCAACGGAAGCCGAAGTTTCCGAGGTAGTCGCGAGAAAGCAACTCCATTTTTATGCCCCTTTGAGTCATTCAGAAAAACTGAAACAGATAACACCTGAAACGTACCACCCTTCATTGCCGAAGGCGGGTAACGTAAGGGCGCCATGGCACATGAATTCATCTACACCTGCTACAAACTGGCCCGGTTTTACCCACCAGACCGCACCATTTTGGAAAATATCTCCCTGTCCTTCTACCCGGGCGCCAAAATTGGCGTCATTGGCTCCAACGGCAGTGGTAAGTCCAGCCTGTTGCGCATCATGGCGGGTATCGACGACGAGTACACCGGCGAGGCACGCCTCACCCCGGGCTTCAGCGTGGGCATGCTCGAACAAGAGCCACGTCTCGACCCCTCCAAAGATGTCTTAGGGAACGTGATGGATGGTGTTGCCCCCATCCGCGACATGCTTGCCCGCTACGACGAGGTCATGGCCATGTGGGCCGACCCCGACGCCGACTACGAAAAAGTAGGAGCGCTACAAGCCGACCTTGAAAACAAAATTGCCGCTGCCGACGCCTGGAGCCTCGACCGCAATGTTGAAATCGCAATGGACGCGTTGCGTTGCCCTCCCAACGATGCCGACGTCACCAAATTGTCTGGTGGTGAAGCACGCCGCGTGGCACTGTGTCGCCTCTTGCTGAGTCATCCCGACTTGTTGTTGCTCGATGAGCCCACCAACCACCTCGACGCCGAAAGCGTTTTGTGGTTGGAGCGCTTTCTACAGGAATACTCGGGCACCGTGGTGGCCATTACCCACGACCGCTACTTCCTCGACAACGTGGCCAAATGGATTTTGGAACTCGATCGCGGCCGCGGCTTCCCCTTCGAAGGCAACTACTCCAGTTGGCTTGAGCAAAAGCAACAACGCCTCTTGCAAGAAGACAAGGCAAATGAAACGCGTGCTCGTTCACTTCAACGTGAACTTGAATGGGTCAAGATGTCGCCCAAGGCTCGTCAAGCAAAAGGTAAAGCCCGCTTGTCTGCATACGAAAAGTTGCACGCTGAAGCACAAGCTGCTGAAAGCGGGCCCGACCGGATGGAAATTCCTATTCCGTCAGGGCCACGTCTTGGCGACACCGTTATTGAAGTGAAGAACCTCTCAAAAGGTTTTGGCGATCGTTTGCTCATAGACGACTTGTCTTTCACCTTGCCACCCGCTGGCATCGTGGGCATCGTGGGGCCAAACGGTGCGGGTAAAACCACACTGTTTCGCATGCTCGCCGGTTTAGAGTCACCCGATACTGGTTCGGTCACCATTGGCGACACTGTGCAGTTGAGTTACGTCGACCAAAACCGCGACAACCTCGATGCCGCCGCCACCGTGTACGAAGAAATTACTGGCGGCGTTGAGCACATGAAGGTAGGCGGTCGCGAAATTCATGGCCGCGCCTATGTATCAAGTTTCAACTTCAAAGGAAGCGACCAGCAAAAACTTGTGGGCGACTTGTCCGGTGGAGAAAGAAACCGCGTGCATCTTGCCAAGTTGTTGAAGCGTGGCGGAAACCTGCTTCTTCTCGACGAACCGACGAACGACCTCGATGTCGATACTTTGCGCGCGCTAGAAACAGCTCTGGAGAGTTTCCCCGGGTGCGCCGTTGTCATCAGCCACGACCGTTGGTTCCTCGACCGTATTGCCACTCATGTTCTCGCCTTTGAAGGCGATAGCCAAGTGCGTTGGTTTGAGGGCAACTTCAGTGAATATGAGTCGTGGCGCCGTAAGGAACTTGGCTCTTCTGCC
>JAPKZV010000243.1 GCA_026393585.1 Actinomycetota bacterium | reverse complement strand
TGTTGTTGCACCTTCAAGGTCGGCAACGCGTGCTTCAAGCACACCTTGGGTCGGGTTCATAATGCGGGTGTAGATGTTGCCAATTTCGGCAAGAGCGAAAAGGTTCTGAGCATGTTCCGAGTTGCGGAATTGATACGACGTCGTTTGGTAAATAGGAACTGCGCGCGAACCCGTTGTTGGGTCGGGAGTTTGGCCGGCATGAATTTGGCGGGTATCGAAACCCCAAGATGCATTTGTCATGGGAAAGACCCTACCGACCAATTCCCGACCTGACAAGTCGGGAATTGGCTCAGAGAAAATATTTCCAAAATTTCGTCAAAAAAGTGTCCACTTTTGGGGTTGTCAAACATCTATATGGGGAAGGTTTCCTCATATCTGAAAGCTTCATCCCGCCACCCCTAAAGGCGGGAAACGAAAAGGCGCCACCGCAAGGTGGCGCCTTTTCACTTTTCTTCTTTTTTCGGCGCGCAGCGTTGCAAAAAACGATACATACGGCGCCGAGAACACTCAGCCGCCGGAGGCGTCGGACACCTTCTGCTTACCAGCCGAGATCCATGGCATCATCGAGCGCAAGCGCTTGCCCACTTCTTCGATCTGGTGATCGGCTCCGGCTTTACGCAGTTCGTTGAACTTCACGCGGCCGCCTTCGCTTTCTGCGATCCATTCTTTAGCGAACTTGCCGCTTTGAATTTCCTTCAGAATTTTCTGCATTTGCTTTTTGGTACTTGGTGTAACGATGCGAGGTCCGCGGGTGACGTCGCCGTATTCGGCAGTGTCGCTGATGCTGTAACGCATACCTGCAATGCCTTCTTCGTACATGAGGTCAACGATGAGCTTCACTTCATGCAAGCACTCGAAGTACGCCATCTCTGGCTGGTAGCCAGCTTCAACAAGCGTTTCGAATCCGGCTTGCACCAGTGAGGTGACTCCACCGCACAACACCACTTGCTCGCCGAACAAGTCAGTTTCAGTTTCTTCGGTGAATGTGGTTTCAATAATTCCTGCACGTGCTCCACCAATTGCTTGTGCGTATGACAAAGCAACTGCTTTTGCATTACCTGTTGCATCTTGTTCAACTGCAATGAGGCAAGGTACTCCGCCACCTTCGGTGTAGGTACGACGCACTAAGTGACCAGGGCCCTTTGGTGCAATCATGATGACGTCGACACCCTTTGGTGGGCGAATGCGCTTGAAGCGAATGTTGAAACCGTGTGCAAATGCGAGTGCCTTGCCTGGCTTCATGTAACGCTTGATGTGATCGTTGTACGTTGCCTTCTGCTCGGTGTCGGGCATGGTAAGCATGATGAGGTCTGCCCATTTGCATGCATCGGCAATGCTCTTCACGGTGAGGCCAGCAGCTGCAGCTTTGGCAGCCGACTTTGAGCCTTCGCGCAATCCAACAACAACCTGCACGCCACTTTCTTTCAAGTTCAATGCGTGGGCATGACCCTGTGAGCCATAACCAATAATGGCCACTTTGCGACCCTTAATGATTGACGGGTCAGTGTCTGCCTCGTAATACAATTTTGCTGCCATCAGCTTGCCTTTCCTTTCACAGCGCGGGAATGCGCTTCGCGATCGAGTTTTGGTAACGCAATACGGCCTGTGCGCTGTAGTTCCACAATGCCGTATCCACGCAGTAATTCTTCAAAGTCATCGAGTTTTTCGGGTGAACCTTCCAAAGAAAGGGTAAGGGCGTCGACCCCTACAGCCAAAACCTTCGCCTCGAAGATATTGGCTAATTCTACGATTTGCCCCCGATTTTCCCCATCAGTGCGGACGGTAGCCATGAAAAGCTCCCTTTCAACCGATTTTTGGGGGTCAAGTTCAGAGATTCTCACCACTTCAATGAGTTTGAAGAGCTGTTTGACGATCTGCTCGAGGGTGGTTCCTTCCACATCAACCACGATGGTGATGCGGCTGAACTGTGGGTCTTCGGTGGGGGCAACCGCCAAAGAGAAGATGTTGTATCCGCGGCGGGCGAACAAACTTGCCACCCGGGCCAGTATGC
>JAPKZV010000139.1 GCA_026393585.1 Actinomycetota bacterium | reverse complement strand
TGAGGAAGTAACTCTTGAAGATGTAGAGGCCGATGAATCTTCACTTACCTTGGACGAGCCAGTCGATGAAGTAGTGGTTGCCCGTGTTGCCGCCGACGTGGTGACTGAGCTGCAAAAAACTGCCGCCGCAAACACAACTATTGATCTCAGCGACGGTTGGTTCAAGTTCGCAGCAACAAACTTCACCTTCTCTGCACCAACTCTAAAAGTGGCGATGGGTGTGAACCCAGCAAAAACGCTCACTTGCATTGCGGGAGCCTCATTGAAGAAGGTGACGGCCGTTTCTCCGAAGTGCCCAACCGGCTACGCCAAAGCCGTCACGAAGTATTGCATTAAGGGCAAGACGGTCGACGTAGTTGTTGCAGCATCGCCACGTTGCCTGAAGAAGTTCTCTGCAGCCACAGCAATTGAGTGTGGTCGCGGTGCTTCTGCCAAGCGAGTCATCGCCGTGAAGCCGAAGTGTCCGAAGGGCTACGGGCTCGTCACCAGTGTTGTTTGCATCAAGAACACCTCAGTTCGCTTGGTCACCATGGTGCGCCCACAATGCGCTAGTGGCTTCGCCAAAGCGGTTACCTTGACCTGCACAAAGGGCAAGCGCACAACGAAAGTGACAGCCATTAAGCCAGCCTGCCCGAAGGGCTTCACCCGCAAGAAATGACTTCTGGCACCAAACGGCTCCTCCCGCACACACTCCTGTAGACAAAGCAGGAAAGGGTATTTCATGGGGTCCGAAAATGAGATTAGGCTGAGGGCATCGTTGCGTAAAGCAGTTGGTGATCAGGAGGCTGACACTTTGATGGAGAAACTGACGTCAATAGAAGAAGTGCGTGCCGAGATGCACATGGAGTTCGCCATGGTGTCTGCACGATTCACCGATATGGACTCGCGCTTCAACGAGGTTGATGCTCGCCTCAATCAAATAGACACTCGTTTCAATGAAGTGGACGCCCGCTTCAACCAGGTCGACGACCGCTTCAACCAGGTCGACGCGCGGTTTAACGAGGTGGATGCCCGCTTCAACCAGGTCGACACGCGGTTCAACCAAGTCGACACGCGGTTTAACGAGGTGGATGCCCGCTTTAACCAAGTCGACACACGGTTCAACAAAGTTGATGAAGGCTTTGTCTCACTTGAAAAACAAATGACAGCAATGCATAAAAATTTGGTGAAGTGGGCTGCATCTTTCTCGCTCTCACTGTTTGTGACGACAGTCGGGCTCATCGTGACAGTCTTGTTAACGCGCTAACGCGCTCACCACGAGTAACCATCGCCATCGGGCGCATCGTCAAACAGATTCACCTCTTCAGAGTCGGGCCCGTCGTAATGCCATTCAATAACCGGCATGTCTTCGGTTTCCCAAGGAAAACCACCGGTCTCGGGGTGTGGCGCAAGAATGTACACCTGGTGGCACGCACCGCATTCCACAAGAGCACCTTCTGCCTGGTACCCCAGCAGCTCTAAATAAAACTGCTCGCACAACACGCATTGTGCGCCCTCGTTGAGCCATTCGGTGTTACTCATAAGAGATCCTTTCGTGTGAGGTGAAGTGGAATTCGGCAGCGGCATATGTTGCTGAGATAACGGAGTTAAGAGCCCCGCACACATCGGATGCGTTGGTGGGCAGAGGTGTGGTGACGGTCCGCGACGAGCCACCATCGAGTTGCTGCCACCATGTCAAAAGCGAATGAACATCGGTGATGCTGTATGAATCGGAAATGAGATCGGTCAGAAATGTGCGGCCCGCATTAGTTGGATGCCCAATGTGCATGCGCAATGAGTACTCCTCTGCATAATTCACAATTGCCCACAAAGGAATAGCGCGCTGGTCGGGGCTAACAAGCCGCACTTGGAACTCAAGTAGACCGGTTGTGCTGACAATGGCGAGGCACTCCATATCTTCAGAGATAACAAGTCGGTGTAACGCGTCAATGCACGAAGCAACATCGGCTGAACCTTTGTCGAGTCGCGTCAACCAATGGTCTAGGTGTCGTAATGCAAATGAAACGTTCTGGGAAATCCCTACTCGAGGTGCAGTCTCAAAGCCGAAGTGTCGAGACCCCAATGAACGCGTTGCTGTTGCCACACGCGCGCTGCGACAAGGAAAAGGTTCGTGGCATGCCTCGCAAGTGTGTGCAAGAAATCCTTCCTCCGGCCGATGACCGTGTGCGAGGAATGAAACAGCTCTCTCAAGTTCTGAAATGTGTGATGCGTTGTTCATGGTTGCCTTTCGGTTAGGGAAATGCAAAAACGCCCCGTTATGGGGCGTTTTTGAGGGGTATAGCGATATGTACGTGCCAATTGGGGGCACACAATCAATATCTCACAGGGGTGTTACACGCCCTGTGATTTTGGCTTATGCTCTTTTTCATATCACATTTAGTTCAAGGCATACAGGAGGCCGAAGTGTCTATAGATACGTTCACCCCAAGGGAGACGTTGAGCGAAAGCAATCGAAGTACTGATCCGTTCATTCAAGGGTTTTGTGAAGACATCCGACTTGAATTTATGGGCTTTGAAGAGCGCATCGTGAATCACATTGTGCGCCGCTGCAAATACTTGTTGCTTGGCTTCTTAGTGCCCACCACCGTGCTCAACATCGCATTAACTGCGGTCGTGCTCTACAAGTAGCCACCGAAACCATAACCACGCCCACCACTGGTACCCACGCGCTCTGCACGTTTCCGCTCGCGCACCACGTTCATGATGGGGAAGAAGTCAATGCCGCTCAGGTGATTCAGCATCATCGTTCCTGGCCGCTCATATTTGTTCAACCGCATCGCATGAACATCGAGCACTTGGTGAAACAGACGTCGCATTTCGCGTCCATTGCCAAATGACGTACCG
>JAPKZV010000186.1 GCA_026393585.1 Actinomycetota bacterium | reverse complement strand
GAAGACGAAGACGATGACGATCTCACCACTCCCGATGACGTCGAAGAAGACCTCGACAAAATTCTCAAAGATCGCCTCGTTGCAGCCGACGATGTTCCCATCGAAGACGACGATGAAGAAGGCGAAGTTGACGAACGCAATACCGACGGAGACCGTTTACAGCCCCGTCAAGCAGGTGAAGAGATGTGTTCGCAATGCTTCCTTCTCGTACGTCGCAGTGCTCCTAACTGCCCAGTAGGCGACGATGCTTGTCCTATTTTTGCAGTGAAGTAAGCGGCATATTCATGACACAACCTTCATTGAAAGATCTCACGACACGCGTAGATCAACATCTCAGAAATGCTCGCTTCATCGGAAAACTTTCCGTTGACATGGCGCAAAAGAAACTTCAAGAATTTTGTGCAACATCTCATGAGTCGTCATCAAAGAACGTTGATACTCCAGTTGTGGTTGCACCAACCACAACCGAAGCCCCAATAGAAAACTATGACGCTTTGACCGCGAAGGAAATTGTCGCATCGCTTGCTGGGTTGTCCCCGGCGCAGTTACTTGCTGTGTTCAATTACGAGAATGCTCGACGCCAGCGCAGAACCATCTTGAAAGCGGCCAGTTCCGGCAATGAGTAGGGAAGTAGCGCTAGCTACTCACCTCGTGGGTTCGTTGCGCTTCAGCGTATGTGAAGTCGCCGAGACCGATGAACAACTCACCAAGGCGCGAAGCAAGGCGAAGGCAGCGCTCAGTGCCCAACGTGGGGTGAATACCCAGAATTTCCTTACGTCGTTGATTTGTGATGCATCGGGGAGTAAGCCCTTTGCGTTGGTGAGCGAAGTTGACGGTATTACCGTCGGTTTTGCACTCGGGTGCGTTGTTGGCACCCGCTGCATCATCACGGCTCTCTACGTTGAAGAGAAGTGCAGGTCTCTCGGCGTTGGCGTACATCTTCTCACCTGTGCGCGGAGCTTCGATGCGACCGCCAGAGAAACTCTTGTCTGCGTATTGCCGGGACAAAGAGAATTGAAGAACCTATGTGAGCAAGCAGGATTGCCCGCTCAAGTGATTTTTGCAGGAACGCCTTAGCGCGCCTTCCAGTTTGGAAGACGCTTTTCGATAAACGCATTCAAGCCTTCTTTGGTGTCTTCAGAAGCCATGATTGCCCCAAACTCGGCATTTGTCATGTTGATGAGGGTCTCATCGTCTTCATAAGCAGAGGCAAGCACTACCTTGCGACTTGCCCACACCGCGAGGGGAGCAGCAGCGCAAATACGCTCAGCGATCTCTAGCGCTTTTGGCATCACTTGATCTGGAGCTACAACATGGTTTACAAGACCGAGTTCGTACGCCCTCTGTGCAGCAAGTGGCTCACCAGTGAGAATGATTTCGAGAGCAGCACCACGACCAATGGCTCGCGGAAGTCGAAAGAGTCCGCCGGCTCCGGCAATGAGGTTGCGTTTCACTTCTGCAAGACCAAATGACGACCTATTGCTTGCCACGACGAGATCACAAGACAAAACAATTTCACAGCCACCAGCGGTAGCCAAACCATCGACAGCAACAATGACGGGTTTACGACGCTCGCGATACGCGATACCTGCGAAGCCTCCGCGCTTTGTGCTCAAGCCACCTGCATTTCCAGAGTTGATTGCTTTGAGGTCTGCACCAGCACAGAAAACTGGCTTCTCTTGACCAGCGGTATTCGCGGTCACAATTCCGACCCAGATATCGTCGTCGGCCTCAATGGCATCGAGTGCAGCTTCAACTCCACTGGCGACGTCGCCATTGACGGCATTGCGAGCTTCGGGACGATTCAACGTGATGATGCCAATGCGGCCACGCTTTTCAAAAAGGACGATGTCTGACATAGAGACATCTTAGGACCCACAGCTAAGTGAGGAGAATTTAAGCCTCTTTTGGCTGTGCAGGTGCTTGTGCTGGCTTCTTCTTGTCTAAAGGCCGTGTAGGGCGCAATGGACGCGGCATAGCAGTTCCGGGGGTCACCACAATGCTGAAGAGAGCCGCAATTTGCGGGATAGATGGAGCCAAGCGAGTAATAGTGGTTGCCAATTCTGTGGTCACTGCATTCGGCGGAGCAGGAGCGACGAGTTGTGACCTCACAGGGCTAAAGGCAGCAGCCTCTAGAACAGCAATCCAACGATCGCTCGGTGCATCGGCTTCAAGATTTTGTGAAGCAGCAGCAGCGAGGCGTGAACCGAGCTCTGAAGGGAACGGTGCGCCAGCCTTCGGAGGCTGTGATGACAGCTTCAAGGCACGCACAATACGACCAACCTTGATTGCTGCATCGATATCGGACAGCCATTCTTTTTGATCTTTTTCTTGACGTGCAACGAGTCCTTCGCGAAGGGTCTTTGCAATAGCACGTGTTGTTTCATCACGGGCGATTGCTGGGTCGTCACCAGAGGTAACAACAGAACGCAAATCGCGCAGGTCGAGAGTGTCGAGATCGGCAACGGCAGCGTCGGCACGGTCGAGCCATTCGGCGACGCGCAGCGTGGGCAGTAGTTGCTCGGCCATCGACAGCAGGCCTGCCGC
>JAPKZV010000044.1 GCA_026393585.1 Actinomycetota bacterium | reverse complement strand
GAAGCAGCCGAAAGCTTGGCGGAATTCAACCCAATGATCGGTACTAGTGGTGTTCGACTCGGCGTAATTAAGCCTGGTCTGTACGCCATGCAAGTGCGTGCACTCATGGAAGCAGCCGACCAAGTGTCGAGCGAGGGCTTCAAGCCCATCGCAGAAGTCATGATTCCTCTCACCGTTACACGTGAAGAACTTGCTCTTGCTCGTTCATGGGTAGAAGAAGTGTTGCGCGAAAATGCCACACGTCCTGCGCCAATGAACAAGGGTAAAAAGGTGTCACGTCCGAAGGTCACCATCGGCACGATGATTGAAACACCTCGTGCGGCATTGCGTGCCGATGAACTCGCCGAAGAAGCCGACTTCTTTAGCTTTGGCACCAACGACCTCACGCAGTTGGTGTTTGGCTTTAGCCGCGACGACATTGAAAGTCGCATGATGCCTGCGTACCTTGAAGCTGGTCTCTTGAAGCGCAACCCATTTGAAACCATCGACCAAAACGGCGTGGGTGAATTGGTGTTCCTTGCCGCTCAGCGTGGTCGCAAGGTGAAGCGCGACCTCAAGCTTGGCGTTTGCGGCGAGCATGGTGGCGACCCAGAATCCATCGAGCTCTTCTACAAGGCCGGCTTGAACTACGTCAGTTGCTCACCGTTCCGTGTACCTATTGCGCGCTTGTCTGCAGCGCAATCGGTATTGGGCGGAACTCATAGCGAAACCAAGTAAGCGTCATCTCGCGCATATTTGCCTCTACGTCAGAGTCAACGCAATTCGTTGACCTGAACGTGGGTGCCGAAACCTGGTTCTTTTTAGCCACAATTGTGGTGTCGCTGTTACTCATCGACCTTCTTGTGGTCCATCGCAAGGCGTCAATCATGACCACTCGTCGTGCGGCTATTGAGTCGGCTGTATGGATCAGCATTGGGTTGCTTTTCTCGCTGTATGTGCTTGCGGCCTTTGGTGCCAGCTCATCTGGTGAGTATCTCAGCGCATATCTCATTGAGAAGAGCTTGAGCATCGACAACGTCTTTGTGTGGTCGGTGATTTTGACGCACTACCGGGTGCCTGAACAGTTCCAGCATCGTGTTTTGTTCTGGGGAATATTCGGTGCGCTCGCCATGCGCTTTGTCTTCATTTTTGCTGGGGTCGCAGTCATTCAAAAATTCGACTTCACTTTAGTCATTTTTGGTGCATTCTTGGTCTACACCGGAGCTCAACTCTTCTGGGGTGACGATGATTTTGACCCCTCGAAAAGTAAGCCGATGGCACTTTTCCATCGCTTCGTGCCAAGTACCGATGAACTTGATGGTCAAAAGCTCATCACAGTGCGTAATGGCCGCCGTTTAGCAACTCCGCTCCTTGCAGTACTTGTTCTCATTGAAGTAACCGATGTCATTTTTGCGGTCGACTCTGTTCCGGCCGTGTTGGCAATTAGTCATGAACAATTCATCGCCTTCTCATCAAATGCATTTGCGATTTTGGGTTTGCGAGCGCTCTATTTCGTTCTTGCCGACATTCGTCATCGTTTTGAATACTTAGAGCAAGGCATCGCCGGAATCCTCATTTTTGTGGGCGTGAAAATGGCGTTGTCGCTGTGGTTCCATATCCCAACTTATGTGTCTCTCGCCGTCATCGGCGGAGTACTTGCGGCATCTGTGCTGTGGTCGGTAAGAAAGACTCAAGGGGATTCCAGCGAAGGCTAGGCAGTAGCCTCTCGCATATGGCAATCTCCGACGACGACATCGAGGCACTGCGTCAGCGCGTGTCGATTGTCGACGTCGTGCAGGCCTCTGTGGCACTGCGCCGTGTGGGTCGTAACTGGGTGGGGCTGTGCCCATTCCATGCAGAAAAGTCGGGCTCGTTCAACGTACGTGAAGAGACGGGCCGGTATCGCTGCTTTGGTTGTGGAGCATCGGGCGATGTTTTCAAATTTGTACAAGACATGGAGCATGTCGATTTTGTTGGTGCGGTGGAATCTCTTGCTGCCAAAGTGGGCATGCAGCTCAACTACACCTCTGGCACAGAGTCGAAAGATCGTCAGCGACGCAAGAAGCTCGTAGCTGTAATGGATAGCGCGGCAACCTGGTACCACGAACGATTACTCAACAGCCCCGATGCGCGTGAAGCGCGCGACTACTTGCGTGCACGAGGTTTAGCTGGCGATATTGCGCGCCAGTTTCGCATTGGCTGGGCCCCGGACGATTGGGATGCGCTGAGCGTGGGTTTATCGCAAGGCAAACAGGCGTCGGCAGAAGATCTGCGCGAAACCGGACTCGCATTCACCAACAAACGTGGCAAATTGCAAGATGCCTTTCGCGCTCGCATTT
>JAPKZV010000173.1 GCA_026393585.1 Actinomycetota bacterium | reverse complement strand
ATTCCGGCGGTGATATTGCCCCACTGGTCGCTTCCCCCCATTTGCAACTCCACATCGTGCGTGGCGCTGAGATGACGAAAATCGTTTGCTTGCAACAACATGTAACTGAATTCGGTAAACGACAAGCCGTTTTCCGAGGTGAGTCGTGACTTTACGGAGTCTTTGGCCAGCATTTGGTTGATAGTGATGTGCTTGCCCACGTCACGCAAAAAATCGAGTGCGGTGACCTGTGCGGTCCAATCGGCGTTGTTCACCAGGGTGGCTGCATATTTACCCGGTGAGAAATCGAGCAGGCGGCTGAGTTGCTCGGAAATGCACGAAACGTTGTACGACAGCGTCTCGGCATCGAGCAAGTTACGTTCTTCGCTACGGCCCGATGGGTCACCCACCATTCCCGTGGCGCCTCCGGCCAAGGGGAAAGGACGATGACCAGCGAGTTGTAGCCGCCGCAGCGATATTTGACCCAGCAAGTGCCCCACATGAAGTGAATTGGCCGTGGGGTCGAACCCGACGTAGACGCCAACAGAGTGGCTTGCGAGACGCTCTTCCAGGGCTGCAGCCGGGGTGGAGTCGTGGACGAGCCCGCGGGCCTGCAATTCGGGAAAGATATTCACCTATTTATGTTGCCATGCGCCACCTGCGAATACGGTTTTATTTCTCAAAAACTTTGGAGACTAGGTTTGCCCTGTGGCCACTGCGGAATTGTCCTTTCATGATGCACTTCTTCAACAAAGCGCCAGCTGCAGCCAATTGGGCTCCCCCATTTACGCAGAAATTTTTCGTGCGATGGCAAAAGACCTCACCGACAACGGCGTCACTGCTCGTATTTCAGAGAATCTCACCATTCGCCCCCAGCGTGATGCTGCACCACTGCGCATTGCGGGTGCAATTCATCGCTTGGCACTGACGGGCAAGGCACCGAACATTGCTCGCCATTTTCCCTCCACTGGAGGAGCGCCAGGGCCGACGCTGATTGCTGACTATTTAGAAGCTCTTGCCACATTCACCAGTGCCGTTGAAGATGGTCTTGCGCGCACTGTTCAGACAAATGAAGTCGGACGTACCACGATGCTGGTAGTTGGCATGTCGTTCTTTGCGCGTGTGGTGGGAATTGATCAAACACATTTACGCGAGATTGGTTCATCGTGTGGATTGAACTTGCAGGTCGACAATTATTTTTTTGACACTGGTGACTGCGCATACGGAAAAACCAACGCTCGCGTGCGCTTTGAAGGCAACGCATGGGGCTCACCTATTCCCGATATTTCACAATGCCCATCACTTCTTTCTCGACGTGGCTGCGATGTAGCGCCATTAAATGCACATAACGAAAATGACCAACTCACTCTTTTGTCTTTTGTGTGGCCAGATCAATTCGAACGATTCACACGACTACGTGATGCCATTGAAAATGCATGTACTTCGCCGAGTTACGTAGCTCCCGATGAAAAAGATGCAGCCGTATGGATACATGAACAACTTGCCAACATTCCCAGCAACGAACCAGTTCTGATTTTTCATTCCATCGTGTGGCAATACCTCAGTCGAGAAACTAAAGATCAATTTCGTGCAGAAGTAGAGGGGTTTTGTGCCCAACGGGAAGCACCGACGGGTTGGCTACGCATGGAGCCAGCAGGGCCAGTAGCCGATTTACGCATTGATATTTGGCAAGGCGCACGCAAAACACATAGCGACCAGGTGCTCGCCGACAGTTCGTATCACGGCATCGGCACACGATTGCTTGCTGTCTAGATCGCGAGAAGGTCTTCCCACTCGCCGCGTGCAACCTCTATTGCCAGTTCCAATTGTTGACGTTGCATCTCGCCAGGTACCGGACCCGCACCACCAGGCGACGTACGCATGGATACACCGACACCAGGAGCAATGAGTTCTGCTGCGAATTTTCCGAAGAGATCGCTAGCTAAGGCAAGGTCATGCAGAGATGTTCCACTCTGGATTGATTTCTGCACGAGCTCACCTACGTGAGCATGAGCCTGACGGAACGGAATTCCTTTTCGCACCATCCATTCGGCCAAGTCGGTTGCTGCCATGAGTTGGTCGTCGGCGGCAAGCTGCATGCGTTCTTTATTGAACGTGGCAGTAGAGATCATTCCCGCCAAGGCGCTCAGAGCCAGTTTCACTTGGTTGACAGAGTCAAACAAGGGTTCTTTATCTTCTTGTAAATCACGGTTATACGCCAAAGGTAGGCCCTTCAATGTGGTGAGCAGACCTGTGAGGTTTCCAATGAAACGACCTGACTTACCGCGAGCAAGTTCTGCGATGTCGGCATTTTTCTTCTGTGGGAGCATTGAAGAACCCGTGGAATAGGTGTCGTCGAGTTTTGCAAAACCAAACTCTTCGGTGGTCCACAACACCCACTCTTCTCCGAGGCGAGATAAGTGCACTCCGAGCAATGCAATGTTGAAGAGTGCTTCTGCCACGAAATCGCGATCGGAAACTGCATCGAGTGAATTCGCAAAGGCAGAGCGAAAGCCCATTTCTTTGGCCGTCAGTGACGGATCGATGGGCAGAGACGACCCTGCAAGGGCGCCTGCACCGAGTGGCGAGATGTTTCCTCTATCGATGGCAGAAAAGATTCTGTCGGTGTCCCGCAGCAATGACCATGCGTGCGCAGCTAGGTGATGAGATAACTGCACAGGCTGTGCCCGCTGCAAATGCGTATAGCCCGGCA
>JAPKZV010000003.1 GCA_026393585.1 Actinomycetota bacterium | reverse complement strand
CTCTCCAAAGTTGCCAATATTGAGCAGCACGTTCAGTACAGCGAACCGGTGATGTCACACCAGCAAATTCAAGATTTTGTGAACTTTGTTCGACCAACCATCTCTTATAAATGGGATCCAGAGGCTCAGGCAAATGAGGCGAGAACTTCCTTGAATAGCATCGTGCGCGAGCAGGTGCGGGCACTTTCTACACTCGACATGAATAACACCGTATTTGTTCACGGGGCAGCGGGAACAGGGAAAACTCATCTCGTACTGAACTGGGCAAATCGTGCTCTCAGTAACGGCGAACGCGTCTTAATCACTTGCTATAACGAGCCTCTGGCCGACTATTTGGCAAAGCAGTTTTCAGAAGAGCAAAACATTGTGGTGAGTGCCTACTTGAAGATCCCAGAAAATGTTGAGGACTTCCCAGAACTACCAGTTCCCAATCCCACCCCTATCGATTGGTGGGACACTGCTCCCCTAGCTCATATCAAGCAACACGCCTCGCAACTAGTCAACAAATTCGACACCATCATTGTTGATGAAACTCAGGATTTCAATGGAGAGTGGATCAATTCCTTGATTGAATTGCACGATCCAGATGGCAGCCAAAGTCTGCTGATGGTTGGCGACTGGCAACAAAACATCTTTCACAGAGACGGGAAAGATGCTGTAGATGCCCTTGAACCAACCGAAGCAGAATTAATGCTGAACTGCAGAAACTCCCACGAAATTGGCCGTCTCCTTTACGTCTTAGGTGGTGCGCAAGTAGCGAACGCAAGCCCTGATGGACAGGGTCTCTATTTTGAGTATGTCTCTGATCTGGATTCTCTTGTGCATTGGGTTGGTCATTACCTTGAATATTTCATTGGCAGTCTCAGTCATGACCCTCGCAAGATCCTGATAGTCACAAAGGGAGCTAAAGAAAGAGATTCGATTCGCAAGGCGATGCCTGGTGGCTATGTTTGCAGCGCATACGAAGATGGTCAGGATGAAAACGTTGTGTGCGAAACGGTTTTCAGAGCGAAGGGCCTCGAGTTTGACCATGTCATTTTCGCGACGACAGATGCCAATGTTGACGAGAGTTTGCTCTACGTCGGCCTGAGCAGGGCCGTTTCAACTTTGGTTGTTCTGGCCCCAGCCGAGATCACTAGAGAGAAACTTCAACTAGTTCGCAATAAGTAAAAGGGGCCGCCCTTTTCGAGCGGCCCCTTTTTTTATTCACCAACGCAAAGAACTACCAGTTGCGCCTATTCGCTTCATAGCGTTTGCGGTCTTCCTCGCGCTTCAGTTCTTGGTAGATCTTGAGTTCTTCGCGGCTCATTAACTGCAAATCATCTCTTCTGCTCATGTTCCAAAAGACGTTTGCTTCCAGGTCTTTCACCGTGCCGCCAATCATTCCGTTGCCTGCAACCATAAAGGCACCGCACAACGTGTCGTGCTTGATTTTGTAGACCGTGTCGTCGGATTCAAAGCGGCCAGGGAACGGCGTGAACCAGTAGTTCACGAGCTCGACGGGCATCATGACTCGTCTTCGTTCTTCAACATTTCTGCAATTTTGCCGTCTTCGAAGAATTCATCGGGGTTGATGCTTTCTCCACGACGCTTCTTGCCACGCAGGTTTGCCATGTTGGTAGACAAACTCTCAAATGCGAGGTTGGTACCCATTGCGTCTGCTTTGAACGCTTGCGTGCGACCGGTCTTCATGCCCATCGCGTGCGACTCGCCATATGCGTCGAGACCTGCTGAAAGGAAAACGAAGGTCCACCCTGCTGCTTCTGACTCTTCAATGAGTTGACGAATGCGACGCAGTGAGTATTCCCTGCTCTCGTTTTCTTCACCGTCGGTGATAGTGACGAACACGATGTCGTCGACCGGAAGACCAGTTTGACGACGACCTTCTTGCTCGGTGCGAATGCGACCGATGAGACGACCCGTTGCATCGAGAAGTGGTGTGCCACCACGTGGTGTGAAGTTTTCAGGAGTGAGGTTGCTCACTTCGCCAATGGGTGCACCACTGAACACCACGTTGTGTGGGTCGCTGGTGTCGAACTTGACGAGGGTGACTTTTGCGTCGGGTCCGTCGTTGCGCTGGTCGCCAATGAAACGGTTGAAACCGCCGATGACGTCGCCGCGGATGGATTCCATAGAACCCGACTCATCGAGCAGTACCACGATGTGGGTGACTGCCACATTCTTTGATACCGGGGTGGACGGGACAGAAGATGAAGTTGAACTGGACATAGGGCTCCTTTCAAGAACCAATTAGTGACAATATGACTATAAATGGGGGGTGTCACATTACCCCGAAAAGGCTTGAAATGGGGTTTTGCCGGTTGGCGAGTTGCTGCCAGCCCAGGTGTTAAGCAGTTCTGGGTTGTTCTCGAATGCCTCGACCCGTGAGAGAACTTCCGCTCGGAAATCACATGG
>JAPKZV010000012.1 GCA_026393585.1 Actinomycetota bacterium | reverse complement strand
GGTGAAGGAATTGGCAACCCGTGCCGGAATGCCAATGCCGCGGGTTGCCATCTCCCCTAACGAGCAGCCCAACGCTTTTGCAACCGGGCGCAACCCCCGCCATGCGGTGGTGTGCGCAACAGAGGGCCTTTTGCGTTCCATGCCTGAAGATGAGCTGCGTGGCGTCATGGCACATGAGCTCATGCACGTGAAGAACCGCGACATTCTCATTGGCTCAGTTGCTGCAGCAATCGCCACAGCTATTTCCTTCATTGCAAACATGGCCATGTGGGCATCGATGTTTGGTGGTCGCGGAGGAAATGACGATGAACGAGCAAACCCTTTTGCATTACTCCTTGTGTCGATGCTCGCCCCTATTGCAGCGTCGCTTTTGCAGATGGCAATTTCTCGATCACGCGAGTTTGAAGCCGATCGTGGAGCTGCCGAGCTCCTTGGCAGCGGCAATTCTTTAGCCAACGCGCTTGAGCGCATCGAAGCGTCGGCAAAACATACGCCCATGCAAGTAGCTCCCGCCCAGGCCTATGCGTACATTCACAACCCTCTTGCTGAATTTCAGAAAAAGAAGAGCGGCCCCAATATGGCACGCCTTTTTTCTACTCATCCCAGCACCGATGAACGCATTGCTCGTCTTCGCTCGATGAGCTTCTAGTCATGAATAAAACAACTGAATACACATCAAGTAATAGTCCAGTGATGCACGCACATACCAAAAGCATTGAAGAGGTTGCTTCCGCCTTAGAGTCTCATCTCTCCAACGGCATCTCTTCACAAGAGGCAAATGCGCGACTTTTGACCTATGGGAAGAACGAACTTGCGGCAGCAGATGTCATCCCCGCCTGGCGCAAACTGCTCGCCCAATTCCAAGATCTCCTCATTCTCATTTTGATGGGTGCGGCAGTTCTCTCTTTTGTCATTTCTGGAGAACTCAAAACACCACTCGTTGTGTTAGTCGTTGTGGTCTTCAATGCCGTTCTTGGATTCATGCAGGAAAATCGTGCAGAGAAATCGCTCGATGCTTTACGCAAGATGCTCAGCACTCAAGTGCGTGTGAAACGTGATGATGACATTCAACTCATTGACACTTCTCAAGTTGTTCCCGGAGACATCGTTTTAGTAGAAGCTGGCGATCGCCTCCCCGCCGATGGACGCATCGTCTTTGCCAACAACGTAGAAGTAGATGAATCTGCTCTTACCGGCGAAAGCCACCCTGTCACCAAACACACCAACGTGATTGCCGATGTCAATGCCTCGCTAGGCGACCGTCAATGCATGGCATATATGAACTCCACGGTCACCCGCGGTCGTGCCGAAATACTTGTTACCCACACCGGGATGAACACAGAAATTGGCCACATTGCTGGGTTGCTTGCATCAACACCTACAGAAAAAACGCCACTCCAAAAGCAACTCGATGGTCTCGCCCATCAGCTCGTTATCTTGGCCGGCGTCATTGTGGGTCTTGTCATGGTGGCCAATCTGTTACGGGGCGAATCATTTAACGATGTGCTCCTCACCGCTGTCGCACTCGCAGTTGCCGCAATTCCCGAAGGTCTTCCCGCGGTCACCGTGGTTACCCTCGCAATAGGAGTGAACCAACTCGCCGGGCGCAACGCCATCATTAAGCGCCTCGCAGCAGTAGAAACACTCGGTTGCACCAGCGTTATTTGCAGCGACAAAACTGGAACGCTCACCCTGAACCAGATGACTGCTACCCACTTCGTCTTCGAAGGGAAAAATCTTGCCGTCACCGGTGGCGGGTATTCAAACAACGGTGCGGTTCAAGACATTGGACCCACCACCGACACACTCACCACCACCGCACGAGGTCTTGCCTTATGTGCCGATGCAATTGTTCATCACCGCGGAGGTACCGACGAACTTGTTGGTGACCCCACCGAAGGTGCACTTGTTGTACTTGCTGAAAAACTCGACATCAACATCTCCGAGATCAGGCATCAATTTCCTCGTGAAAGCGAAGTTCCTTTCGACTCGGCGTACAAGTACATGGCAACCGCGCATTTCATCTCCTCCCCTGTTGAGGGTCGTACCTTGCGCATTTACGTGAAGGGTGCGCCCGATGTACTCATGGCACGCTCTAAGGCCTGCCTATGGACCAACTCTCAATCGGTCGACATTACGAGCATCAGCAATGAACTCAATGCAACTTACGATTCCATGGCCGATGAAGGACTCCGTGTTCTTGCCTTAGCCATGCGTGAATTACCAGAGGAAGAGTTTGAAGAATTCCTCAGCAACGGAGGTTCACTCAATGACCTCATTAATGAACTCACTTTGCTCACACTTGTAGGAATTGTTGACCCACCTCGCCCCGAAGCTCGCGTTGCTATTGCCGAGGCTCATGCCGCAGGTATCGACGTCAAAATGATTACTGGCGATCATGCTGTCACTGCAGCAAGTATTGGCCGTCAACTTGGCATTACAGGTCGTGCAATGACAGGCGCAGAACTCAACGAGTTGAGCGATGAACAACTTGCTGAACAAATCGACGACATCGGCGTTTTTGCCCGAGTTGCACCAGAACACAAAATGCGACTTATTGCTCAGCTCCAGGCAAAAGGAAAAGTTGTTGCAATGACGGGTGATGGCGTGAACGATGCCCCCGCTCTCAAGAAGTCCGATATGGGCATTGCAATGGGTATTACAGGAACAGAAGTGTCGAAAGAAGCCGCAACAATGGTGCTGACCGACGACAACTTCGCCACCATCGTTGGCGCTGTGCGTCAGGGACGCTCCATCTACCACAACATTATTTCCTTCGTGCGTTTTCAACTCTCCACGGCAATCGGGTTTGCCGTTCTGTTTCTCGCTGCGTCAGTTTTTGGCATTGCAGACGGCAAGCCGTTTGCTGCAATCGCCATTTTGTGGGTCAACATCATCATGGACGGACCACCAGCTATGGCGCTGGCCTTCGACAGCCCCGCTGCGAACGTGATGCAAAAACAGCCACGACCACCTCAAGAGCCCATTCTCACCCGCCAGCGCTGGGGAGCAGTTCTCATTTCTTCATTCACAATGGCTATCGGAACACTGATTGTTTTGCAGATGGCGCCTGGAGACCCTTCGTACGACAGTGGTTCCGTTGCCACCACCATGGCTTTTGTCACGTTCGTCTTTTTCCAGTTCTTTAACATCTTGAACTCACGCATGGAGACACTCAGTGTCTTTAGCAAGAGAACCCTCTCCAACTGGCGCCTGTGGGCTTCACTCGGTGCAGTAGGCGCAATTCAAGTGCTCGTCACCATTGTGTCGCCTCTGCAAAGTCTCTTCCACACCACCAGCATCAGCGTTGGCCAGTGGCTCATCTGTGCAGCCGTAGCGAGCAGTGTGATCTTCGTCGAAGAATTGCGCAAGCTCATCACCCGCAGCATGCAATAAACCTCACCTAGTTTCGTTGCGAAGAGGCTCCATCTGCCAACATGGGAGCAATGGCTGATGGAATTGTTCGCGCTGCAGGTGGAGTTGTTTGGCGCACCAACGGCAATAACCGCGTTGAACTCCTCCTCGTTCATCGTCCCGGCGAAGGCTACGACGACTGGACCTTCCCCAAAGGTAAGCGCGACGACATCGACTCAAGTGAAGAAGACTGCGCCGTTCGTGAAGTGTGGGAAGAAACTGGTTACCACTGTCGCCTGGGGCATGAAATTGCTCGCATCAATTACATCGACCGCAAGGGTCGCCCAAAGCGCGTGCGTTACTGGACCATGACGGTGTCGGGTGGAACAGAGAGCTACTCCAATGAAGTAGATGCCATGATGTGGATGCCCATAGATCGCGCACGTAAAAAAATCACTTACGAACGCGACTTACTCGTGATTGACTGTTTTGAAAACTTCTTACGGTCGGGTCTTACTGAGTAAGACCGGCGTAACCGGTTGTTTCCAATTCATCGGCAAGCTCGGGTCCGCCTGATTTCACAATTTTACCGGCGGCCAAAATATGTACTACGTCGGGGCGAAGCTCTTCGAGAAGCCGCGCATAGTGAGTAATCACCAACACGCCTAAATTGTCTTCCTGAGTAGCAGCCTCAACACGACGCGCGCAGTCGCGTAATGCATCGATATCGAGACCTGAGTCGAGTTCGTCGAGGATGGCAAACTTTGGCTTCAACAGCGCTAATTGCAGTGTTTCGTTGCGCTTCTTTTCGCCGCCCGAGAGGTCGACGTTCATTGAACGTTCTACCAGAGCCATGTCGAAATGAATACGAGCAGCTTCGGCAACAATTTCAGCGTCGAGTGTTGACGTATTGCGACCACGTGAAGCGTACGCCTCACGAATGACGTCGTCGAGATGCACTCCTGGTACTTCTGTGGGGTACTGCATACTGAGATGCAACCCTGCTTGGGCACGTTCCCATGCGGGAAGAGCAAGAAGATCAACACCGTCGAGGGTGACGCTTCCACTGTGCACCACGTAGCCGGGCTTACCCATCACTACGCCAGACAAGGTTGATTTTCCAGCACCGTTCGGCCCCATGATGGCATGTACTTCACCGGAGTTCAGTGTGAGATTGATGCCATTTAAAATTTGCTTCCCTGGAATACCAGCAACAAGATTTTCAATTTTCAACGTGCTCATGACGCTTCTCCATTTTCTGCGCGACGTGTCACAAAAACTTCGTCGCCATTAGTACTCACACTAAAAACTGCTACTGGCTGGGTTGCGGGAAATGTGTTGGGTGCGCCTGTTTCCAAACTAAATGCACTGCCATGCTTCCAACATTCCAATTCTTTCTTGCCGCAGTGCACTTCGCCTTCAGACAAAGAGATGTTGGCGTGGCTACAACGATCGGCAATGGCATAGAGCGTTTCGTCGATGCGCACTACTGCAACAGCAACTCCATTGACGTCAACTTTGACTGCAACTCCATGTGCGAAGTCTTTTGCTACGCCAACGCGAACTGCACTCACTGTGCACCTGCATGCAATTTTGCGGCAACTTTTGCTCGCAAGCCTGACACCACATCAATTTGTGGCAAGCGCTCTAGTACTTCGTTGAAGAACCCAAGCACAACGAGGCGCTCTGCAATATCGGGGTGAATGCCGCGGCTCTCCAAATAGAAACGCTGCTCATCGTCGATAGGGCCAACGGTGCTGGCATGACTGCATTTCACATCGTTGGTTTCAATTTCGAGGTTGGGAACACTTTCTGCCCATGCTCCATGCGACAACGTGAGGTTGCGGTTCGTTTGATAGGCCTGTGACCCATGAGCTTCATGCTCAATGCGAATGAGACCCGTGTACACGCTCTTGGCAGTGTCTTGCACCGCACCCTTGAAGAGCAAATCGCTTGATGTGCGCGGAGCAATGTGAGTTTGCAACGTACGGAAATCGTGCATTTGAGTTTTGTCGGCAAAATACAGCGCTACTTGCTGAGTTGTTGCACCAACACCTACCAAACGAGCTTCCGTACGCACGCGGGCATAGTCGCCGCCAAGTGCAACAGTAAAGAGTCGTGTAGTGGAGTCGCGCTCACCTAACGACTGCTGGTGGGCAATTTTCCACGTTTTATTACCCAGCTCATTAATGGCAATGTAGGTAACGCGAGCCGATTGTGCGGCACGAATTTCAACAACGGGCGCAATGAGTGACGAAATGTCGTCGGACGACAAGAAATGCTCAACCACTGTTACTTCACTGTTTTCCGCTGCATCGATAATGAGACGCGGCGCAGCGAGTACTCCAGATACAGAAAGCGTTCTGGTAATGACGACCGGGCTGGCATATGACTTACCACGAGCAGTTTTCACGGTGATGATGTCGGCATGTGCTCCACTGCAATGGATGGCGTTGATTTCAGCAAAAGCATCGACAGGAATGGGCATAGCTACGCCACACTCGCCAACCGCAGCACCCTGCGTCACGATGCTTGCAACATCGCTCGGTGCATCGACATGGTTGACAACAGAACCCGCGACATAAGTGTCGAGGTTGAGTTCTTCAATACGGCTATAGCGCCATATTTCTTCTTCGACTGTGGGCATAACCACGCCTGGGTAGTGAGCAAGACTGCTCATTTTTTTCCTCCAAATCGCCACCAACGGCGACGCTTTTGATTGTTTGAAAACTCTTCCATAAAACCGCGACCAACCGCATTGACAATTTCCTCGGCTGCATCGAGAACCGCTGCAGCCGAACCATCGTCGAGACCAGGTGGCTCAGCGGGCGTACGTGGCGCAATTGCACTTCCGTGAACCCATGCAACGTCGGCTAAGCGACGTTCGTACAAGGCACAACCTTCCGGGCACCGCCACGGAGCTTCAGGAGCTGCGTCGAGTGTGCACTTGCGTACTGCATCGCCATTGGCGTATGTACGTGTCTCGTAGTGCTTGCATTCGGTTCGCATTGGCATCAGCCAACCGAACCTTCCATCTGCAGCTCGATGAGCCGGCTCCATTCCACTGCGTATTCCATTGGCAATGTACGAGTAACGGGTTCGATGAAACCATTCACCACCATGCTCATGGCTTGTTCTTGCGACAGACCACGGCTTTGGAGGTAAAAGAGTTGCTCATCGGCAATTTTTGACACTGTGGCTTCGTGGCCAATTTGAGCATCGCGCTCGCCCACTTCCATGTAAGGCAAGGTGCGTGATTCGCTTTCTTCGTCGAGAATCAATGCGTCACACTGCACATGGCTCTTGCAGCCATAAGCGCCTTCTTCGATGCGAACCAAACCGCGATATGTGGTGACACCACCATCTTTTGAAATGGACTTCGACACGATTTTCGATGAGGTCTCGGGTGCTGCGTGCACCATTTTTGCTCCAGCATCTTGATGCTGACCCGCACCGGCGTACGCCACCGACAACACTTCGCCTGTTGCCTTCGGGCCAACTAAGTACACACTTGGGTACTTCATGGTGAGTTTCGAACCAATGTTTCCATCGATCCATTCCATGTGGCCTTCTGCTTCAACGCGAGCGCGCTTGGTAACCAAGTTGTATACGTTTGGCGACCAGTTCTGAATGGTGGTGTACGTGACGCGAGCACTTGGCTTCACCACAATTTCCACTACAGCAGAGTGCAGTGAATCGCTGGTGTAGACAGGAGCCGAGCAGCCTTCGATGTAGTGCACTTTTGAACCTTCATCGGCAATGATGAGCGTGCGCTCGAATTGACCAGCGTTTTCCGAGTTAATGCGGAAGTACGCCTGCAATGGCATTTCACATTCCACGCCTGGTGGAACATAAATGAAGGACCCACCCGACCATACCGATGTATTCAATGCAGAAAACTTGTTGTCGCCAGGAGGAATGACCGTACCGAAGTACTGCTTCACGAGGTCTGGGTATTCGCGCAAAGCGGTGTCCATGTCGCAGAACAAAATGCCCTGGGCTTCAAGGTCTTCGCGGTTGCGGTGAAACACCACTTCTGATTCGTACTGTGCCGTCACACCAGCGAGGTACTTACGTTCTGCTTCGGGAATACCGAGCTTTTCGTAGGTGAGCTTCATTTGTTCTGGCAAGTCGTCCCACTCGTCAACCTGCTCGGTGGCGGGCTTCAGGTAGTAGTAAATGTCTTGGAAGTCGATGTCGGGCATGTTGTCGGCAAACCACTTCGCCATTGGCTTGCGGTCGAACATTTTGAGCGAGCGCAGGCGCATTTCGCGCATCCATTCAGGTTCGCCCTTCCACCATGAAATTTGCTCAACGACACCATCGTCAAGGCCCTTGGCAGGCTGAAACGCGTATTCAACGTTGTTTCTGAAGATTCGATGCTGCAGAAGTACGCGCCGGAAATGCAGGACGCGCTGGCTAAAACAGCCCAGATGCATTCCAGCGCCACCATGACCCCGGCAAAGATCCAAGCGCTTGCTGCTGCTGCGGAAAAAGACCCAAGCGGTAAAGAGTCCAAGCGGCTCATGGAGTTAGCCGGATATGACAAGAGCAAGAAGTTAACAGAAGCAGAGCGCGGCACGTTAGCTGCTAAGGCTATGCAGCGCTCAGCATATACAGCCGACGGGGCCACACCAGCTGAGCGTGAAAAGAACGAAGCCAAGAAGCAACGCGCGGACATTATGCTCCGCGCTTACAACACCGGCGCGAAAGATGACGTTGCAGCCGGTAG
>JAPKZV010000092.1 GCA_026393585.1 Actinomycetota bacterium | reverse complement strand
CGGAAAGAGAGTCGAGGTTGGTGTAGATGAAACCCCCACCATTAACACCGCTTGTTCCGCCGAGAATTTCTATATCAACACCTTGATTGCCGCGAACTGCGAATCGCTCATCGATGATGTCTTTCGACAAAGTGATGGTTTCCTTCACGCCAAGTGTGAAATGTGCAGCATCGGTATGTGGGTACATGCCGCGTTCTTTTGCTAGAAAGCTGTTCACTCCATCGCATGCAATAACAACCGATGCGGTGAGGTCGCCATCGGGGCGATCGGTATGCACGCCAATCACTTGTCCGTTGGCACCAGTAATGAGCCCCGTGACGGTGGTGCTGCACACCAGTGTTGCGCCAGCCTCAACGGCCTTATTTGCTAACCAATTGTCGAAGTCGGGGCGAAATGCAGTTGCTCCGTTATAAGGGGCATCTCCCCATGCATCAGATCTGAAATCGATACTCAACGACTGTGTATCGGTGAGCAACATGGTGCTGCGCCGTGTGACCCAACGTTGAACTGGCATCTCGTTCCACCATTCGGGAATGAGTGCATCGAGAATGCGCGGGTACACCACGCCGCCGTACATATTTTTTGATCCGGGGAAAGGCCCCCGCTCAATGAGAACAACACTTTTTCCTGTGCGCGCAATAGTGAGAGCAGCACACGAGCCAGCAGGCCCCGCACCCACCACGATGACATCGAAATCAGGCATTGCTCTTCCTTTTTTGTAATGCGGTAAGCAATGCTGGAAGCACTTCGTTAGCGTCGCTCACAATACCGAGGTCGGCAAGTTGCATCATGGGGCAATGTGGGTCGGTGTTAATGCTCACAATGTGTTCGGGTTGGCCAAGGCCACTGGTGTGTTGCACTGCACCACTCACGCCAAGAGCGATGTACAACTGAGGGTTCACCACAACACCAGTGGTTCCAATTTGGCGTTGGTGTTCTACCCAGCTGCGGTCGGTAATAACACGCGTCGCACCAACAGAGGCACTGAGTTCTTCTGCAATATCGAAGAGCGTATGAAACGTACTTGACGTTTGTATGCCCGCTCCTCCACAAATAATGCGCGGAGCTTCTGATAGGTCGATACTTGCTGCATCGGGAGGAAGTACGTCAACAACTTCAGCATCGTTACCAGTGAATCTCTCGGGAGCTTGCAATGAGGAGACGACTACTTCGCCAGGTGCTTCTTCAATGCTGCGCACTCCTACTTGCAAAGTAGCAACAAATTCTTGTGCGGCAACAAGTGTTTCGACTGCTTGACCACTCCAGCGCACGAGTTCAATGGTGATTGCTCCTATGCGTAAAGCTCCAGCATAAAGAGGACGTTGCAAGCTCTGAGCTAAGTGTGCAGCAAAGTCTCGTCCGTCAGGAGATGCGGGAAGAACAATGCGGTGCTCGAGGCCAATGTGTGCAGCAAGAGCCGTTGCCCATGCAGAAGGCGCAAAGTTTCCCCATTCACACATTGTGATACGGGTGGCATATGGCGAAAGCTCAGGAAGTACTGCAGAGCAGTTGCTGCCAATAACAAGAACGTTTCCTTGCGCTTCACTTGTTGCTTCTAATGCCCCGGCTGGGAGCACGCCGTGACGAACAACAAGAACGGCGATCATGGAGTGAGTCTATTTCCGATTGCGAAAGTGGCGCACAAGTTCAATAGTGCCCGTTGCGGCTAAAGCCATAGCGAAGGCCACTCCAAATGCCATGGCGTGGTTGTCTTTAAATGTTTTGCCGCCGATGAAGCCGAGCAAACTTGCGTATGAGGCCCAAATGACAGCGGCAATGCCGACCCATTTGGCAAACCAGCGTTGATTTTGATGAGTCACGCCACAGGTGAGTGTGAGCAAGGTGCGGCCACCCGGAATAAAACGAGCGGTAATGAGCAGTGGTCCGCCACGATCTTCAAGTTGGTTATGAGCCCAATCGAGACGGTTTGCACCTTTCTCGGTACGTCGGTAGCGACGATCAATGAACCCACTTGCCCTGCGCCCAATGATGTACGACATGTTGTCGCCAAGAAATGCGCCGATTGCCGCGACCACAATGACGAGAGGTATTTCTAGATCTCCGAGCCCGGCAGCGACCCCGCCAACAATGACCATTGACTCGCTAGGAACAATCGGCACAACCGAGTCGAGAAGCGCGACAGAGAAAATAATGAGATAAAACCATTGCGAGGTAGAGATATCGGTGAG
>JAPKZV010000062.1 GCA_026393585.1 Actinomycetota bacterium | reverse complement strand
CTTCTCCACTCACAACGAGCACTTCAGCTGTGCTGTTAGTTCTATAGTCGCTCACCAGCGTTGACAAACTCACACCCGTTGGCGTGGTATCGGTGCTGGGCGATTTTCCAGCAAGCAACTGTTGCGACTTGGCCGCAAGGGTAAATGCATCGCGCTCGAGTGCGGTAATCACACGGTCTTGCTCTACTCGCTTTAAGTGACTACGCAAAGGAATGTCGTGAACCACAAGAATGATGGCAACAAGCCCGACGACGGCAAGAACTAAACGGCGCCTCACTGCGCCGGGTCTTTCAATCGAAAGCCCACACCTCGCACCGCTTCAATCCACTCTTGATTGCCGAGCTTTTTACGCAGAGCCGCAACGTGAGCATCGAGTGTTTTTGTGGGGCCATACCATTCGGTATCCCACACATGCTCCAAAATATCGTTGCGCCGATGAACCACATCGGGGCTGGCCGCCAAATATGCGAGCAGATCAAATTCCTTCGGAGTGAGAGCTAGTTCATTGCCGTCAATGACAGCGCGTCGAGTTTTTTCATCGATGCTGAGGGCACCAACAGAAATAGTTGTGTCGTGATTTCCATGTTCAATGCCGCCGCGACGCAAGACCGCGCGAATACGCGCCACGAGTTCACGCATACCAAATGGCTTCACCACATAGTCATCAGCCCCTAGTTCTAAACCAACCACACGATCGAATTCATCACTACGTGCGGTGAGAATGATGATGGGTACTTGCGACTTCACGCGAATGGCTTTACACACGTCAAAGCCATCCATATCGGGCAGGCCGAGATCGAGCAATACGAAGTCATAACCTTGCGCAGCAATTGCATCTTTCCCATTGCCCACATGCTCTACACCAAAACCAGCATCGCCAAGTCCGCGGCTCACCACCGATGCAATGGAGGGATCATCTTCAACAAGAAGGAATTTCACGATGCCATTGTCGCCTACCTGAGGCCAAATCCTCGGTTTTTCTCCTCTGTCCTCAAAATCTTGGATGTTTCTTGGATATTCCCTCGCCGTCCATGAGAAATCACTTCCGTATGGTGAGTTACATGAAATCAGGACTTGCCACATCACTTTCCATCGCAGGTGTACTTCTTGCCGGCGGCTCCGCCCTCGCACTGAACTCTTCAGTGCTACAAGACTCATCCACTGTTCGCGGTGCACCCGCGCTTGCTGCAACAGTTTCTGCTGATGCGCTGAACGCAGCAAATGGTGGCATCACCGCCCTTGGTGCTGCCGATGCAGCTACCGCTCCAGCAGTAGAGGCCAATGGCGTTGTCGACGTCATCACCGACCCAACAACCACCACCGTTGCCGACGCCCCAGGTACTCCTGTTGCACCTACAACATCAGTTGCTACACCAGCACCAGCACCAGCACCAAGCATTCCTACTTCTACCGTTGCCCGCCCCCCGGCAACTGTGGAAAAGGCTTTCCAAGTAGAAGACATCGCGGTCATCACTTTGAGCCTCAACGGGCGCACGCTCACTGTCAAGAGTGTGGTGGTAACTCCTGGTTCCCCTTACAAGGTGACCAACACCTACACCCGCGATGGAGACGATGTGCGCATCACACTCGCTTCGCCGGCACGCACCATTGAATTCTCGGCTCGACTCATCAACGGCCAAATTGTGGCAGCGGTGAACAACCCCGTCAGCGGCAACCTTCCTCCTCGCCCGCCACATGACGACGAAGACGATGACGACGACGAAGAAGAACACAATGAACGACCAGCTCCTCCACGACGCACTGAAGATCGCAACCATGAAGAAAGGGAAAACGACGATGACTAATCGCCCACTTATTCGACGCAAGCGCCACGTAGCCCAATCAGCTCGTATCTTGTCGACCGGCATTACAGCAACAGCAATCCTTGCCATGACAGCTGCTTATGCAGCAGCAGAGCAAAGCCCCACACAAGCAGTAAGTGCTCCAGCTGCAACTGAGCAAAACGTTTCTCAGATACAGACCGTTGCGCTTGTCACCCCGACCCAAGAATTAGCACCATTGGGGGGTGTCACTGCACCAACAAATGCAGCTCATACTGCACAAGCTGTGGCAACTGCAGTGCGCCAGGCAAGCAATACCAGTACTCCAACTGCAGTTGTCACACCGGTCGTCACCCCTGCAACAACTGCAGCACCAGTACCGGTTGCCACCATTGCACCAGCCCCCGCACCCACACCAGTGCAGTTGCAAGCTCCACAAAGCAAGACTGTGAGCAACAGCGGTGGCTCAAAGTAACACTGCGCTCCTCACGCGCACTGCGGTGTTTCCTGTCATGGGAAACACCGCTCGTGTCATTGTTGTGGCAGATAGCGAAGAAGAACTCAGTCATCTCATTGGGGTCGCACAAGCTCGCCTCACCCAACTTGAATCGCGCTGGAGTAGATTCATCGCAACGAGCGAAGTGTCGCAACTCAACACAGCGCTGCATTCCGTGTGGACTCCCGTTTCCGACGACACTGCACTGCTGCTCCATTACCTGATTGAAGCATTTCGCGCCACCCACGGCGCCTTCAACCCTTTCCTCTTACCAGCGCTCATTAATGCGGGTTATTCACATTCACTCACCAACAATGCAACGGTGTCGCTCCCTGGTTCTGCGAGCTGGCATGCAACTGCAAACGACCTTGAGGTGCAACTCACTTCATCAGGTTGGCAAGCTCGATTACTCAATGGCGCAACCGTTGACCCAGGCGGAATTGGCAAGGGGCTTGCTGCCGACATTGTTGCCGAACAATTGATGTCGCTCACTGCTCGAGGAGTATCAATCAGCGTTGGAGGAGACCTGCGTTGCATGGGGACACCGGGCGACGCTGAAGTGTGGCCAGTTCATATTGAAGATGCTGAACACCCGTTACACATTGCGGCATCAATCGTCATTCCTTCCGGCGGTGTTGCCACTTCTTCAACACATGCGAAGCGCTGGCATGTTGGTTCAGACATGCAACACCATGTCATTGACCCAACAACCGGAAAACCCATTGCACAAGATGCGCCCGAAGCACTACACACCACAACAGTCATCGCTTCAACTGCAGCTTGGGCAGAAGTATTCGCAACTGCACTACTTGTGTGTGGCGAAAAAATAGGTACAGAACTCCTCGCCCTATCTCACCTCACCTGGCGTGTTGTGCGCGCGAACGGCTCTAGTGTTGAAAATACGAGTTGGGCACAATATGCCACCACCCCAATCCCTTATCAAGAAAAAGAAACAATATGAACTCACATTTTTGGTGGTATCTCTCACGCTCCGCAGGAACCGTTGCTTGGCTGCTTGTACTGGCATCGTGCGCGTGGGGGATTTTGTTGGTCACACGTCTGTTTCGTGGTTACGACCGCCCCGCATGGCTACTCGACCTACATAAATGGTTCGGAACGCTCCTCTTGGCTGCAACTGTGTTACATCTCGTTGCACTTGTCGGAGACAATTACTCACATTTTGGCCCTAAAGAGTTATTGATCCCGTTTGCTTCATCGTGGCACCCACGTGGAGTGGCTCTTGGTGTACTTGCGATGTACATGATTGCGGCTATTCAAATCACTTCTTGGGCAATGAAGAAACTGCCGAAAAAACTATGGCGTGCAGTTCACCTTTCGAGCTATGTCGCTTTCATTTTGGTCACCTGGCATGCAATCTCCACTGGCACCGACATGACATCACGTCTCTATGGCGCACTTACCATCATGATGGTTACTCTCGCTGCAGCACTTGGCGCCGCTCGCCTCGTCACTTTGCGCACCCCCACGAAATCTCCGCGCCTCACACAAATACCTACCCCAACCACAGCGAAAGAAGAAGACATTGTTAGCAATTGATCAGATTTTTGGGGTTCCGGCCCATCCACTTTTTGTACACGTACCAGTAGTGCTCGTACCGCTCGCTGCCATTTTGGCCGTTGTCGCAATTTATAAAAGGTTTCGCCAACCACTCCTCATTGCTGCTGCGACCATGGCTGCCATCGGTGGAATCGGTGTCCTTCTCGCCGCCAGTTCAGGAGAGGGCTTGCAAGAGTCGGTGAAGCGCACTACTCAAATTCATGACCACACGGAAAAAGGCGATGCCGCACAAGCACCTGCCGTTATTTTTGGTGGCATTGCCGTGGTTGCAGCTGCCGAGGAAGTCTTGCGCCGCAGTAAGTACGCACAGAAACTTGCCAAACTCCCCAAGTGGGCTCCCGCTGTTTTACTCACGGCAACCATTGCATCCGGCGCTGTTGCTACAGCCTTTGTCTACGATGCAGGGCACACCGGTGCAAAAGCCGTGTGGACCGGCGTCGACGGTCGCGTGACCAAGTAAAACTTATTGAAAGCAGTTTCCCATGGCATTTGGCCAACCCTCAGGCCCACCCGCTCCCATGCAAATGATCAAAGAGTTATTGAGCCTTCTGCAAGCAGCTGGTCATAGCGATTTCCGCGATGCACGCGGGCCCATGGGTTTCAATCAACGCCAAGCAGGCGGAAAATTCACACGCGCCGAAGCAGAAGCTTTCATCACACAACTCAACGATGCTGCGGAGTTCCCCAACAGTGAACCCGCTGTGCCGCAACACGCTTCATTTCAAAAGAAGTCGTCAAACCTGCCGGCGAAAAGCACACCCGAACAGCGCTTACTCAAAAATTCAAAACCGCGGCTGGGTTGTTATGAAGCCTTAGCTAACGCGGACGTTGCGGGTCATCTGCGGGAAGCAACCGAAATACTTCTTTAAAAGGCAACTGGTCACGTGTTGCCACCACGTAAACAACAGTGCTCTCCGACTCCCCTTCAATGTGCAGAGCACCTGCGGGGATAATGAGTTTGTCTCCGGCCGAGAGCGACAGCCACTGCCCTGTTTCTCCATCGAGAATGGTGGAGTTACCGCTAATGACGTATCCGTGTACATCACACGCGTGCCAATGCACATCGGGAGGTGCCGATGGCTCTGAAACGAAAGTCGTTGGCCAAAATTCATCGCGAGCAATATCTTCCAGTGCGCCGCGCAAGCCGTTGAAATAGTTCTTCTTTACCGAAACACCCATGCCCTCAATGTAGAGCATTGCGAGAAGGCAAATTACGCCTTCGCCCGCGTACGACGCAGTACAGGGTCGGCAACACGCAACACGTTGTCGGCTAACCGCATCACTTTTCCTGCAACACCCGGTGTTGATGAGTCAATGAGGTTTCCCATGACCGCAAGAGTGATGTCAGCAGCACTTTGTGTTCCTACAGCAATGCGCAGACCTGGCTTCAACAACCAGGGGTGACCAATGATGAGGCTGAACCTGCGGCCCGTGCGCAAGAAGTCGTCGAAGCGCTCGCCTACTTGGCGGTCGTATTCCTGCGGTGCAGTTTCAGGGTTGTCGAGGAAACAATTCACTGCGAGCATGCCCGACTCCAAGGCGTAGTCAATGCCTTCACCGTTCATGGGGTTGACGAATCCGGCGGAATCGCCAATTGCTACCCACCCAGGACCAGAACGCTTCATACAACTCATGGGCAAGCGCCATGCGCGTGGCTTTTCAATGTATTCACCAAGTGTCCACGACTCACGAACGAGAGATGCATATTGATCGAGCAATGTATTGAGGTTGAGTTTCTTGAAACCCTTCATGGTGCTGAGAGCACCCACGCCAATGTTGACCGTGCCATCACCTGCGGGAAACATCCACCCGTACCCCGGCACTGCGGTTCCGTGTTCGTCTTGCAAACTCAGAGACGCTTCCAAATAACGCTCGGCGTGTGGGCGCCAGCGGCAAGCACTACGAGTGATGCGCGAATCACTTCGCCACCCACTTCAACGCCAACTACTTTGCCGGCATCAAAGGCGGGAAGAGCTTCTGAATTGAAGCGCACATCGGCGCCCGCTGCAATGGCAATGTCTACTAAATACTGATCGAATCTTTGGCGTGGCCACACTGCCCCATGATTTGGGAAGGCGGTGTTGGAAGGCCACAACAGTTCTCGTTCTTTTTTTCCCGCAATCATGCGCAAGCCTTCAATGCGATGCGCGGGAGAAAAATCAACTTTCAGATCTTGCAAGGCACCAATTGCCCGTGGGGTAAGACCGTCGCCGCATACTTTGTCGCGACCGTAACCACCCTTTTCACACAGCAAGACTTTGAGGCCCGCCCGTGCTGCGGTCATGGCAGCAGCAGAACCCCCAGGGCCCGCTCCGATGATGGCGACATCAAAATGCATGCGACTACCCTGCCACTCCACGGAACTCAACGCCAAGTACAGCAAGGAATTGAGCAAGCCGAGAATTCCACGGCGTTGATCTATCGGAGTGACGAAGCCTTAGTGATTCATGCCAATCATCGGCCGAGGGGTTCCACGAAGGCATCCGATGGAGTACGGGTACTCGTTGTTGAGCACATAGTGGTACATCCTCTGCTTCTTTCCGTTGAACACGACCTCGCCCACCCTGCCGTGGCACTCATCTAATTGGGCGTTCGTCACGAGCTTGCCATTAGCGCCTCGAGGAGCCCTTATTGAACTTTCGTCCAGCGGGTCAATCACCTAGTTGCAGAGGAGGCATGCTTTCGGCGAGAGAGGCTACTGTTGGTGTCGGAGTAATTTTTGATTCTCAATCAGGAGTAGTTTCTGGTCATGAAATGCATGCCTATATGAAATCTGCATTCCGCTATCTCCGTCTAGCAGACATCATGACTGTAATTTCACAATTATTCATACCGGACGCAAATGCTAAATTTGAATTGAATTTTTATGAAAGATTAGAACTCGGAATTGCACACTTGGCGGCGACACTTTCCACAATTACTGTGGGGGCCAGCCCGGGAAGGCACGAATTCACTCTTGTGCGCGCCGAGTTGAGCGAGTTTGCTGTGCGTCCGACTGGTTTGTGCTGGTGAGTACCTTCCCCTTTGGTGATTCAATTTCATCAATCACGACAACCGGTACAGAAGAATGGATTTGTAAAGGGTGCGCTGGCAGCGTCGGGACGGTGGGGACTCTTATTCCGAATACCTTTGAAGCGGTCGTTCGGCTCTTAGCACCAGAGCCCAGAATACAGCACTGGTGGTCGGCGTATAGAGAGATGTTCGTCGCGCTTGGTTCTATTTGTGCAAAACACTCATCGCCGCTCGGCAACTTAACTTTCGGTATTTGGGAAGGGCATGGCTTCCAATCGGAGTCGAATCGCGAAGAACTCTCACAAATTCCAAAACTTGTAATGCCGAATCGGGTCTACTTCCTTCTCACCGGCGACTTACTATCGTTGGGTGAGTTGAGATATCCGAGTTCGGATGAGTGGCGCAACCCCGACCTCATGTGGCCAGATGACCATGCATGGTTTGTTGGAACCGATGTTGACTTTTGGTCGCTGTATGTCGGGGGTTCATTGGAAATGACCGAAGAAATCGAATCTCTATTCGGCGGCTCCTGCATGCGGGTGAGTTACTCCGAGAAACTCCCCGTCGAGAGCTAAATCCGATAGTGGGCCCAGCAGGACTCGAACCTGCGACCAAGGGATTATGAGTCCCCTGCTCTAACCAACTGAGCTATGGGCCCGCGCGAGTTCTCAGGCTATCGTTCATTTCACTCCACCGAAGCGAAAGGTCACTGTGAGCAAGGTTCCACTCTCCCTTCTTGATCTTGCTTCTATTGGTGAAGGCGAAACAGTGCACGAGAGCCTGAATGGTTGCGTGTCCGTTGCTCAGAAAGCCGAGCAATTGGGCTACACGCGAGTGTGGTACGCAGAGCATCACAACTCACAGTCCATTGCATCGTCGGCTCCAGCCGTACTTATTGCGCACGTTGCAGCAAACACTTCCACTATTCGTCTTGGTTCAGGTGGCGTCATGTTGCCGAACCATTCACCTCTTGTTATTGCTGAACAATTTGGCACGTTGGCCGAGTTGCATCCGGGTCGTATCGACATTGGGCTTGGCCGCGCACCAGGCACCGATCAAAATACTTTTCGTGCACTACGCCGCGACCCACGAGCAGCAGAACATTTCGCGCAAGACGTTGTTGAACTGCAAGGTTTTCTTTCGCACACTTCGCGTGTTGAACATGTGCAAGCAACTCCGGGTTATGGCACATTTGTTCCGCTCTACATTTTGGGTTCTTCGCTCTTTGGAGCCCAGCTCGCAGCCCTGCTGGGCTTGCCCTTTGCTTTTGCCTCGCATTTTGCGCCACAGCACCTGCACGAAGCGCTGCATATTTACCGCGAACGCTTCACGCCATCGGCTCAGCTCGACAAACCACATGCCATGGCGAGCATGAACATCATTGCTGCCGACACCACTGCCGACGCAGAACGACAACTCGAGCGCCGGCGCCGTGTATTCGCCAAAGCCCTCTTTGGCGGGCCGGGCAACCGTTTAAGCGACGAGGAAGTGACTGAACTTCTCAATTCACCACGAGCGCAGTACCTGAACCAGATTTTCACCTATAGCGCAGTGGGCGGCACACAGCTCGTAAAAGAGAAGGTCAATGAGTTCCTTCGCGCTGTGGAACCCGATGAATTGATGGTGGTTCACCATTGTGAGAACACGCCGGCTCGACTGAGGTCGATGGAACTCTTAGCCGAGGCAATGCAGTAGCTCCGGGGGTGGGGCTCGAACCCACGACAAACGGATTAACAGTCCGTTGCTCTGCCAACTGAGCTACCCCGGAAAGGCGTACCGCAGGTTATCAGCGCAGGGTGCTTTTAGTCATCGAGAAAGCCCCGAAGACGTGCTGAATTATGAGGATGGCGCATCCGTGCCAGCGTTTTTTGTTCAATTTGACGAATACGTTCACGCGTGACGCCAAATTGTGCCGCTACTTCGTCGAGGGTACGCGGCTGAGAATCGGTGATGCCGAAGCGCATCTCGAGAATTTCTCGATCGCGTTCGGGCAGACCATCGAGTTCGGCCTTCACGAGGTCGATGAGTGCATGGCGCTCGGCGACTGAATTGGGCGCTTCCATTTTCTCATCGGCGATGATGTCGACCCAGGCTCCCCCGTCGCCATCGTCGCCCAGTGGCGTGTCGAGGCTGACGGTGCCGAAGGCGTACTGCATGAGTTCGAGCACCTTTTCCACTTCAAGCCCACACCGATGAGCCACCTCTTCGGGGCTGGGGTCGCGTTCAAGTTCCGCGGTGAGCTCGCGCTCGGTGCGCTGCACGCGATTGACGAGTTCCATCATGTGGGTAGGAATGCGGATGTTGCGGCCCTGGTCGGCCATTGCCCGCGTCATTGCCTGACGGATCCACCAGGTGGCATAGGTGGAAAACTTAAAACCTTTTTCGTAGTCGTACTTATCGACCGCACGCATGAGGCCGATGTTTCCTTCTTGCACGAGGTCGGCGAGCTGCAGATCTTTACCGTCGTAACGACGCGCAATGGAAACAACTAAACGTAAGTTGGCTTGCACCATTTGTGTTTTTGCTGCTTGGCCTTCTTGTGCAGCACGACGCAGTGTTCGTTTTTCACTAGCTTCAATGGGCTGATCGCCAGTGAGACGTTCAACAGCAACTTGACCTTCTTTGATGAGTTTTCCTAAACGACGCTCATCGTCAGACGTGAGCAATGTGTGCTGACCAATTTCATTGAGGTACAAACGCATTGCGTCGGAGCCACGTTCAGTTACTGCCACGCCTACAGCCTAGATTCATTCTGTGACATGATTTACCGCCCGCTCGCTCACCCATGCCAAGAGGAACGCGGCGGCATTTTCGCTCGCATGTCGGTCGTCGAGGAGTTCAAGTTGCAGACGCGCGTCGCGATCGGACAACAAGGTTTCTGGGTCGGTCACACCCCGGTGGCCGGCGAGTTCCCTGCGCACCGCAGCCGCAAGCAGGTTCATTGCTTCTCTGCGCCCATCGGCTTCGATATCGGCCACTGCAGCACGCTCGAGCACCTCTCGGGCCTCGGGGTCGGCTAGTTGCAAGGCCTGTTCCAAGTTTCCACTGCTCTCGGCGAGCGCGAGAAAGGCTCGGCGCATGATGTCGGTGGGAAAAAGAGCTTCAACGAGCCACGGTGCGATGGAGTCCCATTCGTGCAAGAGGGTGGCAACGGCAACGAACTCGGCGTTTTCACGTGCCGAGCGCTGCTGGTCGACGGGGGTGAAAGAAACATTGCGACTACGCGTTTCCACCCGCTTCACCACGTCGGCAATGGGAAGACCTGTATGGCTTGCCACTTGACCAGCGTAAATTTTGCGCACGTTGATGTCGGGGTGTTCGTTAATAACGCTCACCGCTTTTTCGGCAGTTTTTGCACGATCTTCCGGCGTGCGAATAGAACTGGCATCGAGCACGCGTTGCAAACGGAAACCTAGGAATGGCTGTGCGTTGTCGATGGCCTCGCGTAGTGCATCGGGGTCGGTGAGCGACAGTTCACCCGGGTCTTTTCCTGCAGGGAAATGCGCAACGCTCACGCTGACTGAGTACTTCGACTCCCATTCATAAAAACGCTCGGCGGCGCCTTGGCCAGCAGCATCGGCGTCGAATGCCAACACCACACGGTTTGCGAAGCGCTTCAATATGCGTACGTGCTCTTCGGTGAGCGCGGTTCCACATGTTGCCACCGCACGCGCAATGCCGGCGCGATGAAAACCAATGACGTCGGTATAGCCCTCACAAATGACCACTTGGTCGCTCGCCACAATGTCGGACTTTGCCCAGTTCAACCCATACAACGTGCGTGACTTGGAATAGATGGGGGTTTCTGGTGAGTTCTTGTATTTCGCAGGGTCGGTGCTCCCCGGCATGAT
>JAPKZV010000262.1 GCA_026393585.1 Actinomycetota bacterium | reverse complement strand
GCCTGAGCACTTGACGTGGGAAGAAGCAGCAGTGAATGCATTGTGCAACAGCACCAGCTATCGCATGCTTGTTTCACCAAACGGCGCACACATGAAACAAGGTGATGTGGTGTTGATCTGGGGTGCAACTGGTGGCATTGGCGCATATGCAACGCAATACGTGCTGAATGGCGGTGGCATTCCTATTGGTGTGGTCAGTTCGGCCGACAAAGCAGAAATTCTTCGTGGCATGGGTGTTGAAGCCATCATCGACCGTCGTGCAGGCAACTATCAATTCTGGAAAGACGAAACCACGCACGACGAAAAAGAATGGAAGCGTTTCGGCGGCGACATTCGCGCACTCGTTGGCGAAGATCCAGACATTGTGTTCGAACACCCAGGTCGTTCAACCTTTGCTGCATCAATGTATGTAGCCAAGAAGGGCGGCACCGTTGCAACGTGTGCAGCAACGAGTGGTTACATGATGGAATTCGACAACCGTTACTTTTGGATGCGCCTCAAGAAACTGGTTGGCTCACACTTTGCTAACTATCGCGAAGCGTGGGAAGCCAACCGCCTTATTCAAAAGGGCATGATTCACCCAGTGTTGTCACAGGTCTTCGACCTGAACCAAACTGGCGACGCCGCATACCAAGTACACAAGAACATGCACGAAGGAAAAATTGGCGTGTTGTGCATGGCACCACGCGAAGGCATGGGCATTAACAACCCAGAGTTCCGTGAAAAGGTTGGCGAAAAGAACCTTCGCCATTTCCGCAGAAGCTAAGGACCAATTATGTTGCTCACCGAAATTGATCACATTGCTATTGCCGTAAAAGACCTCGAAGCCGCAATCGCCTATTACCAAAACGCCTTTGGCGCAACGGTTGACCACCGCGAAGTAGTGGAATCGGACGGCGTTGAAGAAGCCTTGCTGAAAGTGGCAGAAAGTTACATTCAGTTGCTCACTCCAACCAGGCCAGACTCGCCAGTTGCCAAGGCAATTGAAAAGCGTGGCGAAGGCTTGCACCACATTGGGTACCGGGTGAACAATTGCGCCGAAGCACTTGCAGCAATGATTGCCGCAGGAGCAACAGCAATCGACAAAGCACCACGCCCTGGCAGCCGCGGCACCACAGTTGCGTTCATGCACCCAAAGGGCAGTTTCGGAACGCTGATCGAATTGGTGCAGGAGTAACCCATCAATTCATTTGCGTTAGCAATTGCAGCAATCTTTGGTTTCATCATCGGCACTCGCCGAGCACGCCGCGCGCAACGCACCATTAACGAACTTGGCTCACTGAACAAAATTCCGGTAATCCCAACAGGAATCATCGCTGCAGCAATCGCCGCGCAACTACTCAACCAATTTACGTTTTCGTGGGAACTGTTTGCCTATGGCTTCATGTGTGCCATGTGTATTGAGCAGTCACTCATCGACATCACCACGCATCGTCTTACCCGCAGTGTCACCATGCGCGCCGCATTCATCGGTGGCCCACTGTTGTCAATCGCGGCCATTGCCAACAACCATCCTGGAAAAATAGGTGTCATGGTGCTGTCCTTCACAGCAACACTGCTCACGTTCATGACGCTGTCTCTTGCATCAAAACGCGGCATTGGCGCAGGAGACGTTCGCCTTGCCGCAGTACTTGCCATGTTCCTTGGCTACCTGGGCGCACAATACGTATTCCAAGGCCTGGCATTAGGTTTCATGCTCGGTGGGGTAGTTGCGCTACTCCTTTTAATAAGTCGCAAAGCCACCCGCAACACCCGCATCGCATTTGGACCATATATATGTATCGGCGCCATGGCTGTGGTGTTGCTCGGCGTGTAGGTTCGCACCATGCATGTGCATTTAGTAGA
>JAPKZV010000157.1 GCA_026393585.1 Actinomycetota bacterium | reverse complement strand
TCGTGGTTTACTTGCCGCCGAGGTGGGTGATGTTGCTGATGTGGCAATAACAGATGTGCATCATGATTCACGCCAAGTAACTAACGGCAGCCTTTTTTGTTGTATTTCTGGCTCAGCATCTGACGGACACCAATTTGCAAGCGATGCAATAGGCCGCGGCGCCAGTGCCTTATTGGTTTCTCAAGGTGGGCAGTACGCAGTGCCGTCTCTGCAAGTGCTTGACGATCGTCGGGCAATGGCCTTTGCGGCTCACGTTGTGCACGGGTGTCCGTCGAATGAAGTTCCAGTGTTCGGTATTACGGGCACAAATGGCAAAACAACAACCGCTGCAATGCTCGCTGAAATACTGCGCCGTGACGGACTTTCGCCTCACGTTTTTGGCACATTGAACAGCGAGAGAACTACTCCTGAGTCGACTGATCTGCAACGTGAGATGCGTGGGGCCATTGTTGATGGTGCGCAATCGGTTGTGATGGAAGTTACTTCCCATGCGCTGCAATTGCAGCGTGTTGCTGGTGTGCAATTCGCTGCAGGTATTTTTACCAACCTTGGCCATGATCATCTTGATTTTCACGGCACGATTGAAAACTATTTTCTTGCAAAAGCGGAACTTTTCCGTACGGCAACAACTCGTACCGCAATTGTCAATGTTGATGACCCTTGGGGTGCAAGGTTGGCAGATCTCATAGCGGGTGACTACGTAGGAAAGAGCCTCATACGCGTCTCTGCCAAGGAGGTGCAAAATCTTGAGAGCACTCTTGGCTCTAGTTCTTTCACGTGGCGTGGAAGAAAAATAGTTCTTCCGCTCGGGGGTCTCTTCAATGTCAACAACGCCCTTCTTGCCGCAACGGCTGCCGAGATGCATGGAGTATCGATAGATGCAATTGTGGAAGCGCTCGAGAGCCTTCCTGTCGTTCCTGGGCGTGTTCAAAAGGTTGTCAACAAGAGTGGTGTCCATGCTTTTGTCGACTTTGCACATACACCCGATTCTTTGCAGGCAGTGTTGCTGTCTGCGCGAGCATCGGTCGGCAGTGGCCGTGTGATCGTGGTATTTGGTTGTGGTGGAGACCGCGACCGCGAGAAGCGGCCCGAGATGGGAAAAATCGCGAGTGAACTTGCCGATGTTGCGATTGTGACCAGCGACAATTCGCGTTCAGAAGACCCTCTTGCCATCATCGCCGATATCTGCTCGGGAATGGGCAAAACTAGTGCGGTGGAAATTGTCGACCGTCGCGATGCGATAGCCCATGCGGTGAACATCGCTCAGAGCGGAGACGTCGTTGTCGTTGCGGGGAAAGGGCACGAAACTGTCCAACTCGTTGGTTCCGCACGCTTGCCCTTTAGCGACGTCGAGGAAATTGAATTGGCTTTTGCACACAAAGAGGCGGTTACTTCGTGATTGCCGTCTTTATCGGTGGAGCCGTCGCAATGATCGGTTCGTTATTTGGAACTCGCTACCTCATTGGCTTTTTCCGCCGCATTGGTCGCGGTCAACCCATTTTGGGCAAGGAAGACCTTGGCCCAACTCACCATATGGCCAAACAGGGAACGCCCACTATGGGTGGTGCGGCAATTGTTATTGCGGCATTCATCGGTTGGTTTGTTGCGCATCTGCGGCACGGTCTTGCGTTTTCAAATCAAGCTCTCATCATGTGGGCTTGTATTTTCGTTATGGCCTTTATGGGGTTTCTCGATGACTTCATCAAAGTCCGTAAAGCCCACAACCGTGGAATCTTTTGGAAAAAGAAGGGTTACCTCACCTTCGGTATCACAGTGCTGTTTCTGTGGTGGTTAGTAACCGCAACAAATGTCAGCAGCACTATTTCCATCACGCGTAGTTCATATCCGGGTTGGGATATCCCATGGCCGTTATGGGTCATCTGGGCAGCCATCATGGTGTGGAGTGCCACGAATGCAGTCAATGTAACCGATGGTCTCGATGGCCTTGCTGGTGGTTCTGCTTTATTGTCGTTTCTTGCCTACACCGTTATTGCCTACTGGGCATTTCGTAACCCCGAGGTATACGGGTTGGTGAACCCACTCGACTTGGCGGTGCTCGCTGCAGCCTTTGCCGGGGCCTGTGGTGGTTTTTTATGGTGGAACGCAGCACCTGCAAAAATTTTCATGGGAGACGTTGGGGCGCTCGGTATAGGTTCAGCGCTCGGACTGCTTGCGGTTACTACCAACACGCACCTTCTTTTATTGCTCATCTGTGGCATCAACGTGTTTGAAGCGGGGTCAGTAGCGGTGCAGATGGGTGTCTTTAAGGCATCAGGACGCAAACGACGCATTTTGCGCATGTCGCCAATACATCATCACTTTGAATTAGTGGGTTGGCCAGAAACCACTGTCATCATTCGTTTTTGGATCATTCAAGGAATCTGTGTTGCAACTGCTCTCGCGGTCTTTATTGGTGACTTCACTCGTGGAGTTGGTCAATGACAAGAGTCTTGGTTTACGGGTTGGGCATTGCGGGAACATCAGTTGCCCGTGCACTTGTCTCGCGCGGCCATGAAGTAGTACTTGCAGACGATCATTTGTCTCGCCAGCATGAACTACTCGGCCAAGAGATTGGCGCTGAAATCTTCCCTGCAGGAGACCTGGGGGCACTTGCTTCCTTGGTGAAGAATGTCGACAGCGTGATGCCAGCACCAGGGGTGCCTGAAACTCATCCGTTGTTTGCCATCTCCATCGATGCACAAAAAGAATTGCTGTCGGAAATTGAATTGGCCTATCGCTGGGAACAGATGCGCAGCGGAGGTCCTCGCCCCATACTCGCGGTCACGGGCACCGACGGAAAAACAACAACTACGCTCATGGCTGCGGCAATGATTCGCGCATCGGGAAAGCGAGTTGCAACGGTCGGGAATACTGAGACACCGTTCATTGATGCGCTCGACAGCGACGCGGAAGCTTTTGTTGTGGAGTGCTCTAGTTTTCGATTAACGCTCACCAGCACATTTCGTGCAAATGCCGCTGCATGGCTCAATATCGCGCCCGACCACCTCGACTGGCACCGCGATTTCCCCTCATACATGGCTGCAAAGGCAAAAATTTGGGCGCACATGGAACCTAGCGATGCTGTTATTGCGCCTTCAGCCCACAAAGATATTTGTGCCTTGGCACAAAAGAGTGCCGGCCGTTTTGTATCTTTTGGCGACACCTCAGACAGCAACTATTTCGTGAAGGCTAATGAACTCGTTGGTCCTCGTGGAGCTCTCCTGGCTACCAGCGCGATGAAGCGCTCTTTGCCTCACGATGTTCAAAACGGTCTCGCAGCCGCAGCGATGTGTCTAGAAAGTGGTGTAGGTACTCAGGCCGGAGTAGTTCAAGCACTGCAGGAATTTGAACCTTCTCACCACCGCATTGAACTTGTTGCCACAAAAAATGATGTGCGTTGGTTTGACGATTCGAAGGCAACTTCTCCACATGCGGCACGAACGGCGTTGCGGGCTTTCCCACGAATCGTTCTCATTGCGGGTGGGCGCAACAAGGGTTTGAATCTTTCAGAACTAGCTCTCGAACATGAACACGTAAAAGCCGTTGTATGCATTGGTGAAAGTGCGCAGGAGATTGCTGCGGCGTTTGCTGGCTTATGCCCCGCTGTCATTGCTGCGAGCATGCAAGAAGCAATTGAAGTAGCGGGTTCCTTGGTGGGTGCAAATGAAGTTGTGTTGCTCTCTCCGGCATGCACCAGTTTCGATTGGTACAAGAACTATGAAGAGCGGGGATGCGACTTTGCAACACGCGTGAAGAAGTACGTTGGTCTTGAAGGTGCGCAACACGAAGGAGAAGGACGCCGATGAGTACTGTTGTTCCTGATCGTTCACAGGCAGGTTTCTTGACGGTTGCCCAGCGTCGTCGGGCAACTCTCGACCGTTCTGGAGTGTCGAATAAGCGGCAACATTTTTAATGTGGGGTGCATATACGTTTCCTTACCAAATGCTCAAAAGGTTTGCTCCCTTTATTTTCCTTGCATCGTTTGTGGCAATGTTTTTACCGTTCGTTCCAGGCCTTGGTAATTCCGTCAATGGGGCGCGGGCGTGGATTGGTGAGGGCGCATGGCGCTTTCAGCCGTCTGAATTACTGAAACTTGCAACTCTCATTTATGTGGCGCGCATTTTGAGCAAGAACCGTCGAGGCGAAACCGATTTGAAGGTGCGACTCATCAAAGTGGTTATTGTGCTCATTTCCGCTGCCGGCATGTGCCTGCTACAGAAAGACCTCGGTTCGGCAATTATCTTCGGGGCAATTGTTCTTTCAATTGCATTTGTTGCAGGAACCTCGATCAGCCTTCTCACCGGTGCGGGAATTCTTGGCAGCCTCGGCGTTTGGTTTTTCGTCAACATGGAAGCGTATCGACGCCAACGTTTCACGGCGTTTCTCGACCCGGAAGGCAATAAGGGTCACTGGGGATATCAGGTGTATCAGTCAATGATCAGCATCGCTAATGGCAAATTCACCGGTGTTGGTGTTGGAGACGGAGCAGGCAAGTGGGGCTATGTGCCGCTTGCTCACACAGACTTCATTTTCGCGATCATTGCAGAAGAACTTGGTTTTATCGGAGCCGTCGCGGTCATCGGTCTCTTTTTCCTTTTTATCGTCTTTGGCATTCAAGCCGCACTTGGTGCACGCGATGTGTTTGGGGCGCTTGTTGCCGGCGGAATCACTGCGTGGTTCGGTGTGCAGGCAATTGTCAACATCGGTGGTGTTACTGGAGCGATGCCAGTAACCGGACTCACCCTGCCTTTCATTTCATACGGTGGTAGCTCACTTCTCGTGACAATGGCCGCCACGGGCTTGCTGCTCAACGTCGCACGCCACATGAAGTGACGGCAACATGACTTCTTCTATTGCGAAGCGTGTAGTGATTTGTGGCGGAGGCACCAGCGGGCACGTACTTCCAGCGGTGGCCATTGCTGAGATGCTCGAAGATGAAGGGCTGAACCCGAAAGACATACATTTCATCGGAACTCAGCGCGGTATTGATGAAAACATTCTTTCGCAAACGCAGTATCCGTTCACATTGCTCAATGTCATTGGCGCCAAGCATCAACTCACACCCCGCGCAGTGCTTCATAACGTACGAATGTTGTTGCTGATGCGTCGAGCAACTCGAGAAGCTTGCAACATGATGCGTAATTTTGCGCCACATGTAGTGGTGTCGGTGGGTGGCTACGGAAGTTTGGCGCCGATGCAGGCTGCTCGGAAAATGGGTATACCTACGGTGGTGGTTTCGTACGACTCACAACCGGGGCTCGCAACGAAGCGTCAGGCGCGCGATGCAAACGTGGTGACGAAATCACACCCTCACTCGCCGCTGAGCAATGCAGTGTTGGTGGGAGCCCCTATTCGGCGCCATTTACGCCTTGCTGGGAAAAACGAGATCAACTCTTCGGTCAAAGATGCTGCACGTTTGGCGCTTGGTATACCGCTGAACCAATTTGTCGTTGTTGTAATGGGTGGGTCGCTCGGTTCAGCACTGTTGAATGATGTGGCAGCCCAATTGAAAGTTTCTGAACAATTGAAATCTGTTTTTTGGTACCACATTGCAGGTAATCGATACCTCGAGAATGAGACGCAGCCAAAAATGCTGAACTGCATTCAAGTGGGTTACGAAACGCGCATTCAAGAGGTCTATCAAGCAGCCGACCTAGTCGTTTCGCGAGCAGGGGCCAGCACCATTGGTGAAATTTCCACATTGGGTGTTGCAAGCATCTTGGTTCCATGGGCAGGAGCAGCAGATAACCATCAGGAACAAAATGCTCGCTTGCTCTCCGAAGTGGGTGCGGCAGTGCTCATCACTGAAGAAGGCTTTACTGCGCAAAAAGCTGAGGAAGTTATTTTTGAGCTTGTACAGCGTCCGGAAAAACTTACAGAGTTGCGGGAAAATGCATATTTGGCGGGGGAATTAAATCGTCGGGCGGAACTGGGCTCGCTCATTGCTACCGTCGCACGTGCATCTGAATAAGGCAATTCATTTTTTATGTCCTCATCACACAGCAACTCACCTCATTCAAAGAATAGAGAAGTCTTTGAATTGAGTGCTGTGCAACGTTTGCATGTTGTTGGCATTGGTGGTCCTGGTATGAGTGCACTTGCGCGGGCTCTTGTTGCAATGGGTCACCATGTTTCAGGCAGCGACATTCGCTCAAGCGAGACCATTGTGCAACTCAAAGAATTGGGTATTGACATTTCTATTGGTCACAGCGAAGATCTTGTTATTGGTTGCGATGCTGTGTGTGCGTCGAGTGGGGTACCGAAAGACAACATTGAAATGGCTGCTGCGCGGCGTGCGGGTATTCCAGCATTGTCTCGTGCTGAAATGCTGGCTGCCGTGTGTGCATCGGGAACAGGTATAGGAGTTGCAGGTACTCACGGGAAAACCACAACAACCACTTTGGTGTCGCTGATGTTGGGCGGAGCTGAAGGCAATTGCGGTTTCGTAGTGGGTGGTGATGCTCCTGGTCTGCAGACAAATGGCGCATGGTCGCCGACGGGGCTCTTTGTGGTGGAAGCCGATGAGAGTGACGGCACGCACGAAGTTCTGCCTTTGCGCGGGGCCGTCATCACCAATATCGATACCGATCATCTCGATCACTTTGGAAACTTTGAAAACATTGTCAATAGTTTCTCGCGTTTCGCTCAGAATGTGGATGGCCCAATTGCTCTCTGTATTGACGATGTTGCACTAAAGAAGATCAGTGACCACTTGACATCCACAGGTCACGAGGTCTTGACGTATGGCATTTTGGGTAACGTTGCAAATGTTGGCCTATCTGCCACGCAAATTGAAGCAACGGCTTCTGGCATGGCATTTGTGGTCAATATTGCTGCTGACGTCTTGAACGAATACCAAGGCGAACGTCACTTTCCCGTCACCCTCAGAGCGCGTGGGATGCATAATGTGCTGAATGCTCTAGGAGCTCTCGCCATTGCGTTGCGTTTTGGTGCAACTCAAGAAGTAGCTACTCAAGTGCTCGCCGAATTCCAGGGTGTTGCACGGCGCTTCGATGTTCGTAGCGAAGAAGATGACATCACATTAATTGACGATTATGCCCATCTTCCGACAGAGATAGCAGCAGTCGTGGGCGCTGCTCAAGGAATGATTGGTGGTCGTGGTCAAACATCGCGTCCCAACAGGTTGGTGTACGTTTTCCAGCCCAACAGGTTTAACCGCATGGCACTCATTTCTCATGAATACGCCCATGCATTCACTGGGGCCGATGTTGTCGTCATCACCGATATTTATGCATCGGGTACCGCTTTCATTGAAGGAGTCTCAGGCAAGTTGGTGGTCGATGCAGTGCGTGCGGCGTATCCACTCCTACAGGTTGATTGGGTGCCGAAACGCAGCGATTTGGCACCGCACTTGGCCAACATGTTGCGCGCCGGTGATGTTTGTATTTCAAGTGGCTGTGGTGACATTGAAACCTTGCCCGCTGAAATTGCATCTGAGCGTCAACTGAGGCAATGCGCTGAAGATCTCAGAGGCGCACAACTAGAAGTGCAGGAAAACTTTCCTTTGGCTGCACGCACCACTTACAAAGTAGGTGGGTCGGCTCGATTGTTTATGGAAGTGGTGTCGCAAGATCAACTCATCACTGTTGCTGCTATTTGCTCAGGCCGGCCCACTATGCCTGTTGTTGTTTTGGGTCGTGGAAGCAACACGTTGGTCTCTGACGCAGGGTTTCAAGGTCTTTGTATTTCGATGGGTGATTTTGGTCAAAGCATTGCGGTTGAAGAGTCCGCACAAGAAGAGAGCAGCGTAAGCGTTGTCTTCTCGGCCGCAACACCTTTGCCAATAGCAGCTCGACAATTAAGTGCCTTAGGTGTTACTGGTTTTGAGTGGGCAGTAGGCGTGCCGGGTTCTGTTGGCGGGGCAGTGCGCATGAACGCAGGGGGGCATGGTGCTGATATTGCCGCATCATTGCATTCGGCATATGTGGTCTCTTTGTTATCGGGTTGTCATGGTTGGGTTTCTGCCAACGAACTGGGTTTACGGTTTCGCGGTTCCGCGCTCGGCAATCAACATGTGGTGACGTGGGTGAAAGTTACGCTCGAGAAAAGCGAACCAGGCTGTGGTGATGCTCTCATCACCGAAATTGTGAAGTGGCGTCGCGATCATCAACCCGGCGGCCAAAATGCGGGGTCAGTATTCATTAACCCCAACGACGGAGCTATTTCTGCTGGTGCACTCATCGACCAAGCCGGGCTTCGTGGTTATCGACTAGGCACCGCATGCGTGAGTGAAAAGCATGCCAACTTCATTCAAAGCGATGCTGGTGGTATGAGTGCCGATGTGGTGAAGCTCATGAATATGGTGCAACAGCAGGTGCTTCGTCTCACCGGGGTGAATTTGCGCAGCGAAATTCGTTTACTTGGCTTTGCTCCAGGCGAAGCTCTCGCAATTGACGCAGAAAACTCCTTAGATAGTGAGAAACTAGAGGCGTATCTCTGTTCAAAAAACCCAAAGTGACCCTCTCATGACAACTCCCTCACACGATGATGAAACTCAAGAGTTGCAGTCGGGGGAGTCGGTTCATGTCACCGGAGAAACTCCAGTCGTGCGTTCTCTCGACGATGTTCCAGTTGAGGTGCTAGAAGAACTCACTGAAGCCTTTGAGGGAATCTCTATTGTCGACGAAGATGGCCCTGAGTTTTTTGAAGGCCATGTACTCGGTGGCTACGACATTGTCTCAGACGACGACCTCACACACGCCCGACGTCCACCACTCGTTATCGAAGATAATGAGTACACCCAGCCTTTAGACCGAGCAGATGACGGACAGCCACACCGCCGGTTTCGGCTGCGTCGCATTGAAGTACGACGTGAAGAGGGAAAGCGCCGCTTGCGTGTGGTGCTGTATGTGTTCGTGCCAGTGCTGGTGGTTGCCATAGCGGTTCCTGTTTTGAACTCACCCTTATTCGGGGTGCGCACGGTCACTGTGCAGGGTGCAAAATACCTATCGCCAGAAGTTCTAGCGAAAGCCACGGCGCAAGTGAAGGGCAAGTCCATCATCTTTGGCGACTTGCACGCTGCAGAACTCACCTTGCGAGCAGACCCCTGGGTACGTGATGCAAATGTGAGTAAGCATTTTCCTTCTTCGGCGGTCATCGACATCGACGAACGCCAGCCTGTTGCGTGGTTCTTGGGTAGCGATAACCAGTCACGCGTCTTAGACGTTGAAGGGCATGTCATCTCGGTGCAGACGGGCCAGCCCACGCAGTACATGCAAATCACTGGAGTCGGCGACGCTCTTCTTGCAGGGGCGAAGGCCAATGAGGTGTACACGGCAGCGGCGCAACTCTCTGCGTCGTTGCCTGAAGAAATCCAAAAGACGGTCTTAAATGTTGGGGTTGCCAATAACACTGAACTGCTCATGACCCTGCGCACAGGAACCGTGGTGATCTTTGGTCAGCCAAGTGATTTGCGGGCAAAACTCGTGTCTTTAGTACTGGTTTTGCGTCGGCAAGACCCGAAAAATCTGCGCAGCATCGACCTTTCAAGTGGCGACCCTATTTTTGCTCAGAAATAAATAATGAGAAATACCGCTTTATTGGGCGGAAATCCCACAGTTGAGCCTTCCCACGTGGAAACATAAGAACAACATTTCCTATCTCTCGGAGGTCATGGCCCATGGCCGGAGCACCCCAAAATTATCTAGCAGTGATGAAAGTCGTCGGAGTCGGCGGCGGTGGAGTCAATGCCGTCAACCGCATGATCGATGCCGGTCTCAAAGGCGTTGAATTTGTCGCGGTCAATACCGATGCGCAAGCGCTGCTCATGTCCGACGCCGATGTCAAACTCGACATTGGCCGCGATCTCACACGAGGTCTCGGAGCCGGTAGTGACCCCGAAGTGGGTCAAGCTGCTGCAGAGTCACATCGCGCCGAAATTGAAGAGATGATGGCTGGTGCCGACATGGTGTTCATTACCGCAGGAGAAGGTGGCGGTACAGGTACTGGTGCTGCTCCAGTCATCGCAGAAATTGCACGCTCACTTGGTGCACTCACCATTGGTGTTGTGACGCGTCCATTTGGCTTTGAAGGTCGTCGTCGTTCTACACAAGCGGAAAACGGCATCGCCAAGCTCAAGGAAAAAGTAGACACGCTCATCGTTATTCCTAACGATCGGCTGCTGAGTGTTGCTAACGATAAAACGTCAGCAATCAACGCTTTCAAAATGGCAGACGACATTTTGTTGAATGGCGTTGCTGGCATTACGAGCCTCATCACCACACCTGGCCTCATTAACACCGACTTTGCCGACGTCAAGATGATTTTGGCTAATGCCGGAACTGCGTTATTGGGTATCGGCCATGCAAGTGGCGACAACCGTGCGGTAACTGCCGCAAAAGCAGCCATCACCAGCCCGCTTCTTGAAGCTCAAATCGATGGCGCCCGTGGAATTTTGCTCAACATTGCTGGTCCGTCAAGCATGGGTCTGTTCGAGATGAACGCTGCAGCAGAAGTAGTTCATGCTGTTGCTCATCCCGATGCCAACATCATCTTCGGTACTGTGATCGACGACGAACTTGGCGATGAAGTACGAGTCACTGTTATTGCTGCAGGGTTCGAGCGCTGGGACGGCAACGATAAGCGCGCACCATTGCGTGCGGTCGACTCCCGTCCGGCTTCGAGTTCATCACCGCGCAGTGTGTTCGCTTCAGATCCACTCGACACAAGCGGCGATGACGACGAATTCGATGTGCCTTCCTTTTTGAAATAACTTTGCAGTAGCTCTTGTCCAGCGCCGCTTCATCTTTTTCTCAACAACAAGTCGTTCATAACGTTGGCGTTGTGCGCTCGGTTATTACAGACATCTGCGGTGATGCCGCAAAATCCATCCAACTTGTTGCAGTCACCAAGAATTTTGGGCTAGAGGCGTGGAACTGGGCTAGAGATGCTGGCTGTGATGCAGTAGGCGAGAACTATGCGCAGGAAGCATTGGCGAAGGCAAGAGACGCCGACACAGTTCATCGGTTACCCCTTCATTTCATTGGGCATTTACAGTCAAACAAGCTGAGTGCGTTGTACGGAACAGTGCATACCTGGCAGACCATCGACAGGGAATCGGTCATCTTGGGCCTCGCAAAGTTGCATGCAACCCATGGCGGAGATGCACCCTCGGTTCTTTTGCAAGTGAATATTGCTGATGAGACACAGAAATCGGGCTGCCACCCTCGTGAGGTAGAGAAGTTGGTGGAACTGGCGCGCTCAAAACACTTGTATGTGGGTGGGCTCATGGTGATGGGTCCAACAAATGCAGACCCCACAGTGACGCGACAGACCTTTCGTGAGGCACGCAAAATGTGTAGTGAATTAGGTCTTTCAGAGTGCTCAGCAGGAATGTCGCATGACTATCGCATTGCCCTCGAAGAGGGCGCAACCATGATTCGTGTCGGATCTGTAATATTCGGTGATCGTCCCCAATAGAGAACGTCATGTCGTATAACCTATGGACATGTCGATGTGGAGACGCGCTATGGATTATCTCGGTCTAGGGGCCGATGAAAATTATGACGACTATGACCAGTCAATGGAGATAGACCGTCCCCAACGCAATGTGCGCTCAGGTTATGGAGCCGACCCATCTGGTCGCATGCCTCGTCAACGCATGGAGCCTGAATACGACGACCACAGTGGAGCAATTCCGCAAGATACCGGCGGCTATCGCCGAGGTATCGACGACTCCGGTTTGCAATTGCGTCCTGTTGGCTCACCACGTCAAAGCACAACTGTGCGTCCGTTGACAGTGAGCGGAGCTGAGCCTGCAACGGTGAAGCCTTTGCGTTTTGAACAAGCAAAAGAAATTGCTGATCGCTTTAAAGAAGGTCAGCCAGTCATCATGAACCTCGAGAGTTGCGATAAAGAAGTTGTTCGCCGACTCATCGACTTCGGAAGTGGCCTCTGCTACGCAATGAACGGTTCGATGGAGCGAGTTGCGACCGATGTGTTTTTGTTGAAGCCTCCTGCATCACGTTCGCAGTTCGAATAATTTTATGCGTCAACTCTTGTGTCAGTTGTTGAGCCTCTATGTGCTCATTATTTTTCTTCGCATCGTCTTGTCGTGGTTTCCCATTCGACCAGGCGGAATGCTCTTCACTATCAATCAGTGGCTCTTTCGTGCAACTGAACCCATCATGGGGACAGCACGCAGAATCCTTCCCCCGATGGGCGCATTCGATCTGTCGCCCATCGTGGTCATCTTGTTTTTGCAAATGGTCGTCGGCCGCCTCATATTGGGCTGCTAAAACGAAACAGCACTCTGTGTGCTGTACATGAGTCACTTATCTGAGTAGGGTTCCTTGCCGTGGCATACCCCGATGTTCAGTCTCAACCTAAATTTCCAGCTATCGAAGAGGCTGTTTCCGCCTTTTGGGCTGCAGATCAGACCTTTGAGGCGTCGGTGCAATTGCGTAGTGCCGGAGAAAAAGGCGCTAACGAATTCGTTTTCTATGACGGACCTCCTTTTGCCAACGGACTACCGCACTACGGACACTTACTTACTGGTTTTGTAAAAGATGCAGTTCCTCGTTATCAAACGATGCGCGGTCGTCGTGTAGAACGCCGATTCGGTTGGGACTGCCATGGGCTTCCTGCTGAGGTTGAAGCGGAAAAAGAAATTGGCATTGCTGGGCATCCAGAAATTGCTGCCTTTGGTATCGACAAATTCAATGATGTATGTCGCACCAGTGTGTTGCGTTACACCAGTGAGTGGGAACGTTACGTAACACGCCAGGCGCGATGGGTCGACTTCTCTAACGATTACAAGACCCTCGACACTCCCTATATGGAAAGTGTGATGTGGGCTTTTCACACGTTGTGGGAAAAGGGTCTCATCTATGAAGGCTTTCGTGTGTTGCCGTATTGCTGGCGATGCGAGACACCTCTTTCTAATACGGAAACTCGTATGGACGATGTGTATCAAGATCGTCAAGACCCGGCGCTGTCGGTGTGGTTCTTGCTCGAGTCGGGTGAACGCATCATGGCCTGGACCACAACACCGTGGACCTTGCCATCGAACCTTGCGTTGGCGGTAGGTGCCGATATCGATTACGCAGTCATGCAAGATGCTGAAGGCGTGAAATACATTTTGGCCGAGTCGCGGCTTGGTTCCTATGAAAAGGAATTCGTTAACGCTCAACAGGTAGCAACAATCAAGGGAAGCGAGTTGGCAGGACGTAAGTACACGCCACTTTTTCCATTCCTTGCCGACACAGAAAATGCGTTCCAGGTACTCACCGCTGACTTTGTTTCTACTGAAGATGGAACCGGCGTGGTGCACCTTGCTCCCGGATTCGGTGAAGATGACCAATTGGTATGTGCCAGTGCAGGAATTGCCACCATTTGCCCTATGGACGACCAAGGTTGCTATACCGAACTCATTTCCACATGGGTCGGAACACATGTTTTTGATGCAAACCCATTGGTCATTCGTCAACTCAAAGATGAAGGGCGAGTCATTCGCCACGACACGTACAACCACTCGTATCCACATTGTTGGCGTTGCGCGCAGCCACTGGTGTATCGCGCAGTGTCGAGCTGGTTTGTAGAGGTCACAAAGTTTCGCGATCGCATGGTGGAACTCAATGAAAATATTCACTGGGTTCCTGAGCATTTGAAGCACGGTTCTTTCGGCAAATGGATTGCCAATGCTCGCGACTGGTCCATTAGTCGTAATCGCTTCTGGGGTTCACCCATCCCAGTGTGGAAAAGCGACAACCCACTGTTCCCACGTGTAGATGTGTACGGGAGTGTTGCGCAATTACAAGCCGATTTTGGTGTGGAAGTCAACGATCTTCATCGTCCTTTCATCGATAACCTCACGCGTCCAAACCCCGATGACCCATCGGGAGAATCGGTGATGCGTCGTGTGCCTGAAGTGCTTGACTGCTGGTTTGAAAGCGGATCAATGCCGTTTGCTCAGGTTCACTATCCATTTGAAAATCAAGAATGGTTTGAAAATCACTATCCCGGTGACTTCATCGTGGAATATGTGGCGCAAAGCAGAGGCTGGTTTTATACCTTGCACGTGCTGGCAACTGCCCTGTTCGACCGTCCTGCGTTTTCTACTTGTGTAGGTCATGGTGTGGTGTTGGGTGACGACGGCGCAAAGATGTCGAAGAGTCTGCGCAACTATCCAGACCCAATGGAAGTGTTCAATACCTACGGTGCCGATGCAATGCGTTGGTATTTGCTTTCGTCTCCTATTTTGCGTGGCGGAGACTTCTCGGTCACCGAAGCAGGTATCCGCGAAACTGTGCGACAAGTTCTTCTTCCCATGTGGAACTCTTGGTACTTCCTCACCTTGTATGCAAATGCTGAAGGTAAACAAGGGCAGTGGTCAACAGATAGTGCGAATGTCCTCGACAAATATATTTTGTCAAAGACACACGACCTTGTGGCGGCGCTCACTCAGCAATTTGATGCTTACGATCTTTTCGAGGCATGTGCCACCATC
>JAPKZV010000036.1:14432-16972 GCA_026393585.1 Actinomycetota bacterium | reverse complement strand
GTGCGGAAGTTTTCTTCAGCGATTTCGACCCTGTTGGGTCGCGGCGTCTAGTGGTGGGGATGCTGCAAAGCAGAGATGCTTATGAGTTGTTGTCGGCCTTGCGTGTTGATGAGTTCGACCAGGTGGTGTGTTGCACTGCTCCGAGCCCACGAGGTATGCCTGCACGCGAACTTCGTGACATTGCCAAAGAAATGGGATGCGACGACGTCGTGGCCATTGACGACGTGGGGGAGGCGTGTAATCGGGCACTACTCAACGCCTCTGCCGACGATGCCGTACTGATTACGGGTTCTCTTTACGTTGTCGGCGCTGCCAGAAGTCACGTGTTGAGGGTTTTGCCCTAGAAACATCCCTAGAATGGGGAAATGAGCACCAAAACACTTGTCCTTTTGAAGCCAGACGCCGTAGAACGCGGTCTAGTAGGAAACATCCTCACCCGATTCGAAACCAAAGGTCTGAAAATCGTCGCCATGCAGTTGCGCACCCTCGATGCGGCAACATTGGCTCGCCACTACGAAGAGCATGTTGGCAAGGGCTTCTATGCAGACCTCGTGGCATTCATGGGTCGCAACCCCGTTGTTGCCTTGGTGCTGGAAGGCCCAGACGACACATGGGAAATTGTTCGCGCCATGATGGGTGCAACAAACCCACGTACTGCAGCGCCTGGAACCATTCGTGGTGACCTCGGAACTCTCTTCACCGAGAACCTTGTACACGGCAGCGACTCTGCCGAATCTGCTGCGCGTGAAATTCAGATTTTCTTCCCAGGCTTGTAAGACCACCGAATTTCCTTCGTGATTCATTTTTAAGAGAGTTCCTTGAAAGGGAGGTCGACACATGGCTCGTGGCAATCCACTAGGCATCGGACGCGATATTGCTATCGACCTTGGCACCGCTAACACTCTTGTTTATGTGCGCGGGCAGGGTGTGGTGCTCAACGAGCCTTCAATCGTGGCCGTTGACACGCGCGATGGCCGACCCGTTGCGGTGGGTTTTGAAGCAAAACGCATGCTGGGGCGTACGCCGGGGCACATTAAATCGGTGCGGCCATTGAAAGATGGTGTGATTGCCGACTTTGAAATATGCGAAAAAATGTTGCGCTATTTTATTCAGCAAATTCACACCAGCAAGTGGAGCAAACCACGCATGGTGATTTGTGTGCCTGCGGGCATTACTGGTGTTGAACAGCGCGCTGTGCAAGATGCTGCCGAGTATGCAGGAGCGCGTAAGCCCGTGCACATTATTGAAGAACCGATGGCGGCCGCTATTGGCTCGGGCATTGCAGTGCACGAGCCTGCCGGCAACATGATTGTCGACATTGGCGGTGGCACAACTGAAGTCGCCGTTGTCTCATTAGGTGGCATTGTGGTGTCGCAAAGCTTGCGTGTTGCTGGCGACGAGCTGACAGAAGCTATCGGGGCATATGTAAAGCGCGAGTTCTCGCTCGACCTTGGTGAAAACACTTGCGAAGAAATCAAAATTCAAATGGGCTCTGCATGGAAATTGGAAGAGGAGTTCACTGCCGATATTGGCGGTCGCGATTCCATTTCTGGTTTGCCGCGACGCGTTGAATTGACCACCGAACACATACGCGAAGCGCTTGAAGAGCCACTCACAGCAATTATCGATGCAATCAAATCAACACTCGATAAAACTCCGCCCGAACTCGCAGCAGACATTATGGAAAACGGCATCATGTTGTCGGGTGGCGGAGCATTGCTTGCTGGCCTTGCGCAGCGGGTGTCACATGAAACAGGTACGCGAGCAGTTGTCGCTGCCGACCCGTTGTATTCAGTGGTATTTGGTTCTGGTCAGGCTCTTGAAAACATCGATGCAATGCGTGGGCTTCTCACTCAAACAGGAATCGACTAGTAGGTAGTTTTTCCGTGTATTCATTTACCCGGCGTCGTCTCATTGTGGTGCTGCTTCTCACGTCAGTGTTGTTGCTTACCCTCGATCGCAGTGAGAGTGGGCTTGTAGGTGGAGTGAAAGATGCCTTCGGTGTTGTCTTTCGGCCCGTCGAGCGATTCGCAAATGTGGTTTCTCGACCTTTGTCGAATGTGTGGCGAGGCGTGCTCGATTACAGCGACATGCGTAAAGAGAATTTGGTGCTGAAAGACTTGCTCGTGAAGCAAGAAGGTGCGGCTATTGCAGCAACCGCGAGCGTTCGTGAAGCACAAGAGTTGCTTGCACTCAACGGTCTACCCACGTTGGCCGGAATCGACAGTGTTACCGCACAGGTAGTGGGGCAGTCGCCGTCGAACTTCACGCAAACATTTGAATTAAACCGTGGCAAATCGAGTGGTATTCGCGTTGGGATGACCGTAACTAATGGTGCAGGGCTTGTCGGAAAAATCACGGGGGTAACGCTAGAGCGTTCGGTTGTCATGCTCGCTACAGACCCTGAATATGCAATGTCGGTAAAAGTAGGAGCGTGCACTCGTGCGAACACCACAACCACTGCGCCTCCGCAAACAACAACAACACTCGCGACCGACGGCCCTTCCACTGCAGACACCATGGCGCCGGGCGATGGCACT
>JAPKZV010000036.1:0-14422 GCA_026393585.1 Actinomycetota bacterium | reverse complement strand
ACCACAGTTGCGCCATCTACCACTACAACTACTTCCACCACTTCCACAACAACGACGGTCTTGCAGCGCGCCACAACAACGACCATCAAAGGATTTACGCCTTTTGCCACAACACTCCCGCCCATTCCTGGTGGCGGTGGGGCTACGCAAATCACTGTTCCAGAGAGCGGTGTTCTGCTTCCACGTGAAACCGGGGCGATGGAAGGTCAAGGCATCGACCGATTGCCCGTGATTCGTTTTATTCAGTCGTCATCTCGACTCGGTGAATTGTGCGTGGGCGTCCCTGTTGTCACCGCTGGTGGATCGCAAAGCTTGGCACCAGCCGACCTTGTTGTAGGAACTGTGTCGCGTGTTGTGAAACGTACTGGCACGAGTGGCCCGCTTCTGGAAGTGGAACTTGCGGCGAACTTGGGAAGTTTGAACTTCGTTCGCGTTCTTCTGTACCAGCCAGCCACTGAGATTCCGCAATGAGACGCTTTTTTGCGATCATCGAATCGCCCTTTACTCGGGCATTTCTCGTTGGCATGATTGTGTTGTCCTTTCAAACAACGCTGTTCAATACCTTGCGCCCATTCAGTGTGGTCATGCAAGTTTTGTTGTTGTGTTCTGCGGCAAGTGGCGTGGCTGCAGGCAGCGAGTCGGGAGCCATTGCAGGTTTTATGTTTGGGTTCATGTATGACATGGTGCTCACTTCGCCTTTTGGCTTATCGGCACTTGTGTTCGGCTTTGCGGGTTATATGGCCGGTGGAGTGAATACTTTTGCTTACAGTCCACGGTGGTGGTTCAAGATGCTCAGTGTTGGAATCTCTAGTGCTGCTGCTGTGATGATTTACCCCGCAGCAAGCCTTGTAGTGGGTGTCGATGGGTTGCTGCAAACACGTGTGCTCGGTGTGGCGCTCACCGTGGGTTTGTTTAACGCAGTGCTTGCTTTGCCGGCCGTTTCTTTGATGCGATGGGCATTAGTGAAATCGAAAAAGCAAATGTTGTGGGCGGAGTAAACAATGGCTGTTGTTTCACTCAATAAACGATTGCGAATTTTGGGTGGACTTGCCGTTGTGATGTTGTGTTTGGTCACTACACGAACGTGGTTCTTGCAAGTAGTTGACGCTGAGGGTTTGCAAGAGCGAGTACAAGAAGTACGCACTCGTACTGTGCAACTCTTGCCAGAACGTGGCCGCATATTTGATTCAGTGGGGCGCATCGTTGCCGACAATGAGCGCGTGCTGACGGTCACCATCGACCGCAGTGTCATTATTGATGCCGGAGACAGAGCGCAACTCTTCTTGCGTATTTCCGGACCCTTGCAAACGCCGTTTGCCGAACTGGAACGTCGTTATAAAAGCAAGCGATACGACGCGTTGCAGCCATTGCCACTGAAAGAAGGAGTGTCTGAGCAAACTGCACTTTTCTTGAAAGAACGTTCAGAAGATTATCCAGGCGTCGATATTTCTGAAGATTGGAAACGTGAATACCCGTATGCCCCTGTGGGGAGTCATGTGGTGGGTTTTCTTGGTGCCATTTTGGAACGCCAGTTGCCGTATTACTTGGCGTTGAAGTATTCACCGAATGAGCGTGTTGGGCAATACGGAGTTGAGCAAACTTACGAGTCGTATTTGCGGGGCAAACCCGGTTACGTGCGCTATGAAGTAAATGCACGTGGTCAAATGTTGCGACAGATGGAACGTGTTGAACCCGTGCCTGGCAACGATATTCAACTCACCATCGACTTGACCTACCAGCAGTACGCCGAGCAAGCCTTAGAGACTTCGCTCAAACTGCGCCGGCGAGTGGATGCAGGAACAGTGAAACTGCCCGACGGTACACAAGACCCTGCCTTTGCCCCCGAGAACTTATACAAGGCTCCAGCTGGGTCGTCAGTTCTCTTGAACAATGCGACTGGTGAAGTCGTTGCAATGGCGAGCTATCCGAATTTCGACAACAGGTGGTTTGGCTCAGGAATTACTTCTGAAAAGTTTCAGCAATTATTTCCTCAAACCAAAGACCCCGACATGGCAATTATGGTGAATAGGGCAGTAAGTGGTCGTTACAACTTGGGCTCTACCTTTAAACCCTTCACTGCTTTTGCTGCACTCAACACAGGGCAATTGGTTGGCGGATCCGAGTTCGTTTACAAAGATCAAGGAACATACAAACTTGAGTCGATTCCTAATGGTCGATGTAATGAAGGCGTGAAGTGCGTTTTTAAAAATGCCTTCTGCGCAAGTACCAATTCGCCATGTACGTACGGGCCAGTGAATGTTGAATCTGCATTGGCAGTTTCGAGCGACACTTTCTTCTACAAAATTGGGGAGCAGATTCTCACGCAACGTGGATACAAGCCCATTTTGGAAGAGCAAGTACGTCTCTTCGGGTTTGGTTCACCGACAGGAATAGATCTTCCCTATGAATTTGGTGGAGCTCTCCCAAGTAAGGCATTAAAAAAGCAGTTGGCTGACGACGGCGCAATTAGCAAAGAAGAGGGTCGTGCGTATTACGTAGGCGACAATGTGCAATTCGCTATTGGTCAAGGACTTTTGTCGGCCACCCCTCTTCAACTGGCCGTTGCGTATTCTGCTCTTGCCAACGGAGGGTCTGTCGTCACTCCGCATGTGGTGAAAGCGATTCTTATTCCAGGCACACCTGATGGTGATTCGGGTTTCATAGACATCGCGCAAATGGTGATCGAGAAAGATTTTTCACAAGGCCGTGTACAGCGCGTCATCAATATGACAAAAGAAAATCGAGATCCCATCATCAAAGGGTTGCGAAGAGTGATTGAGGGGAAGGGCGTTGACTTTGGGTACTACCACAAGGCCACGGGAGAACTCCTTTTTAAGAACTATGCGCGCAAGACCCTGCCTATTGCGGGAAAAACGGGAACAGCACAAGGCTTTGGTAACTACCCATGGAACGACTCTTCGGCGTTTGCTGCATTTAGCCTCGACGCCAGCCAGCCTTATACCGCTGTTGCCTACTTAGAGAAGTCTGGTTATGGGTCGCAAGCGGCGGCACCGGTGGTGAAGTGTCTTTTCTCGGCGTTAGCTGGTCAAACAAAGCCGAGTGCGGTCGTGCCAAGTGACCCGATCGATCTCAATGCCACAGCAGTTTCGCCTATTCAATTTCTCGCAAACCCATTGTGTCTCAGTGGTTTTGGTGGAAGTGTGCGCGATTAATGGGCATTTTCGACAACGTGCGTTTGGGCGGTTCCACTTCGTTGAGTGGCCGCAGTACCTCAACGATGGGAAACCTGCGCCGCAGCATGGCCGACCCGAGCCGCAACGTCGACTGGATCTTGATGTTTGCCACCGTTGGCTTGTCCATCATTGGTGCAATTGCGGTGTACTCGTGCACCCGGCCAAGGCTCCTTGCTCAAGGATTAGACCCTTACTATTTTCTCCAACGGCAAATCATTTATCTCATTGTTGCTGCTGTTGCGATGGTGGTTCTCATGGCAACCGACTACGAATGGTTGCGTGGGCGCAGTGAGTTTCTTTTCGGAGCCTCGCTGGTAGCACTCATTTTGGTTCTCGTTGCCGGCACGGTTCGAGGTGGTGCGCGTTTGTCATTCGACTTCGGGTTTGCTTCTTTCCAACCAGCAGAGTTCACAAAGTTCACATTGCTTTTGCTGCTCGCTGGCTACCTCTCTGAAGAAGAAGTAGCGGAACTGAGCTATCAGAGGTTTATTTCCACCCTGCTCATTTTGGGTACAGCAGTCGGGCTCATTTTGCTGCAACCCGACCTTGGCTCGGCCTCGGTGCTCATTGCCTGTGCGATGGGGTTATTGCTCATTGCTGGCGCTAAATGGAAATACATCGCATCCATCACTTTGCTTGCCACGGTGTCGGCATTCGCAGTTGTCGCAACTGGCGTGGTGAAGACCTACCAAATCAAGCGCATTGAGGCGTTCCTCAATCAGAACTCCACGGAAGAGAAATTGAAGGCAGTGGTACTGCAGGTGCGTTTCGCCAAGAGGGCGGTGTCAACAGGGGGGCTCACGGGGAAGGGCTTTTTGCAGGGCCCGCTCACTAACGGTGGGTTTATCCCCGTCCAGTCCACCGACTTCATCTTTTCAGCCATTGGGGAACAATTCGGAATGATTGGCGCAGGGCTCACCATCATGCTCTTGGCTCTTCTCATCTGGCGGATCTGGCGTATTGGGCGCCTCGCCCGTACTCGTTTGGGTCAATACATCGCCATTGGCGCTTTCACCATGATTTTGTGGCAGAGCTTTCAAAATGTCGCCATGACCATCGGAATTATGCCCGTTTCAGGGCTTCCTTTGCCGTTTGTGTCGTATGGGGGGTCCCATTTGGTGGCATTTGCCATGATTATTGGGATCGTGCAGAGTGTTCACATGAGACGGCTGCGATAGCAGGTAGTCTCGTAACCGTGCGGTAATAGCCGCTCGCTGCGACCCATTTGTCCGAGCTGTGTTCGACACTGTTGGGGCGCGCGCGATACACGGAATCGAGACATCATGAATGAATATTCGCAAGGGGAGCCTTCTCCCTCTTCGCCCTCATCAGGTGCGAATGAAGGCGGTTCAAGCTCAGCACAGCGTCGTCGACGCGGATCACGAGGCGGTCGTAACCGCACTCGTAGCTCAACTGGAACTACCAATCCCAATAGCCACAGCGCAGACAGCGCCCCAGAAGCGGGAAGCGTCGACCCGCAGCGTCGTCCACAAATTGGCGATACCCGTCCAGCGCCGCGTGCAGCAACTGCTGCGTCAAGCGCCTCAAGTTCGTCAGGTGAAGCGAAGAAGCCTGAAGGAAAATCGGGCAACAACAAGCGTCGCCGGGGTGGCCGGGGTCGTTCGGGAGGCTCGGGGGCAAATCGTGCACGCGAAAGCGCGGTGCTCGATGCCGACATCGTGGAACGCCGTCGTGGTCGTGAGCGCAACGGTCGACCCGTTGGTCGCTACCTCATGTGCGTACAGGTACGTGACGGGTTCACCCAAGTGGCAGTGCTTGAGGGGCGAAAACTCATTGAGCATTACGTCAGCCGTCCGGCCGACGATGCCAACCAGATTTACGGCAATATCTACATCGGACGCGTGCAAAACGTCCTTCCTGGTATGGAAGCCGCTTTTGTCGACATTTCAACGCCTAAAAATGCCGTGTTGTATCGCGGAGACGTGCAATACGACACCGAAGACATTGTAGAAAAGCCAGAAGACAAGCGCATTGAAGAAATTCTCAAAGCGCGTCAACTCATTTTGTGTCAGGTCACAAAAAACCCAATTTCGGCAAAAGGTGCGCGACTCACTCAAGAAGTGTCGTTGCCTGGCCGTTTCGTGGTGCTCATTCCTCACTCAAAAACTTATGGCATCTCAAAGCGCCTGCCCGACGATGAGCGCAAGCGCTTGCGTTCTGTGCTCGATCGTGTGAAGCCAGCCGAGCATGGTCTCATCGTTCGTACTGCTGCAGAACATGCAACAGAGCAAGAGCTTCGTGCCGACATGGCGCGACTGCTTGAAGAGTGGGAGCGCATCGACGCTGCTGCGAAAAAGGCAACGGGGCCTACCTTGCTCTACCGCGAGCCAAGCGTTGCTGTGCGTGTTATTCGTGAAGAGTTCAATGCGGAATATCGCGGTGTCATCATTGACGACCAACAGTTGTATGAAGATGTCAAGGGCTACGTTGGAGCATTCAACCCAGAACTTGCAGATCGTGTTGAGCTATACGGTTCAACGTCAACGAGCGGGGGAGTCGACACTGCTGAAGGTGAAGAGTCAGATGCTCCCACTCTGCCCATCTTCGAGAACTATCACGTGCATGAACAGTTGCATAAGGCGCTCGATCGCAAAGTGTGGCTGCCGTCAGGTGGATCTCTCATCATCGAGCACACTGAAGCCCTCACCGTCATCGACGTCAACACAGGTAAAAACGTTGGTACGTCGAACCTCGAGGAAACCGTCTTTCATAACAACCTTGAAGCTGCCGAAGAAATTGCCTTACAGTTGCGCTTGCGCGACATTGGCGGAATCATCGTCATCGACTTCATCGACATGGAAATTAAAGAAAACCGCCGCAAGGTGGTCGATTCATTCCGCTCCGCCTTGTCGCGAGACAAAACGCGCACGCAGGTGCTCGATGTGTCAGACCTTGGTCTGGTGGAAATGACCCGAAAGCGTATTGGCGAGGGTCTCCTCACCAGCTTTGCTACACCTTGTCCCGATTGCGATGCCCGAGGCATCGTGGTCGACTATGGCCTCATTGGCTAAATCTCTTGCACTATCGCCATTTCAACCCTGCTGGGGGTTGGTTTGGTGAGTTCACCACTTATATGATGGGAAATCGTTATGTACGCAGTCATCGCCTCCGGCGGAAAACAAGAAAAAGTCACTCAGGGCGAAAAAGTCCAGGTTGAACTTCTCGGCATTGCCGATGGTGAAGAGGTGCGTTTCGCGCCTGTTCTCCTCGTCGATGGCGACACCGTCCTCGCAACACCCGACCAATTGAAGGGCGTCAGCGTTGTTGGCCGCGTCATTGGAACCACTGGTGGTCCAAAAATTGATGGTTTCACCTACAAGCGCCGCACGAACCAGCGCCGTCGCTATGGGCACCGTCAAAAGTATTCTGTTGTTGAAATCACTTCTATCGCGAAAGGCTGACCATGTCGAAGACCAAAGGCGGCGGCTCCACACGTAACGGCCGCGACTCAAATGCTCAGCGCCTCGGAGTAAAAGTATTCGATGGCACAGCTATTCACGCCGGAACCATTTTGGTCCGTCAGCGTGGCACACGCTTTCACCCGGGTAAAAACGTAGGTATCGGCAAAGACGACACCTTGTTTGCACTTTCAGAAGGCAGTGTAAAATTCGGCGAACGTCGCGGCCGCAAGGTTGTCGACATCGTTCCTTTCGCTTCGTAATTCTTTTTACGGCGTAATGCCGCGCGGAAGCTGACTTTCGCGCCAGTTCAGCAACTGTTGTGCCTGCGTAAATGCGTACTGGTCGGTCATACCGCCGACGTACTCAACAATGATGCGCATGCGGTGTTCTGTGTCGTGTGCTGCCTCTGCGCCCTGTACGAGGTGTGGGAATGCCTTGTAGTGCTCGACAAGAGCCTGGAGCAACGTAATGACAGCTTGTGCTTGAGCTTGTGATTCTGGACGCAGGTACACGCGCTCGTAGTTGAACTGGCGAAACGCACCAAGAGCTTCAGCGATGTCTGCATTCATTGCAATGCGCGTTGTTTGCTCGGTGGCATTCACCATGGCGTTAATAAACGCAGCAAGTTGTTGGCCGCGCGTGGTGCCACAACGCTCTTGAACAATTGCGGGAAGTTCTTGTGGGGAAACAATGCCTGCTGCCACTGCGTCTTCAAAGTCGTGACACACATAGGCAATGCGATCGGCCCACGACACCACTTCGCCTTCGGGGGTAAGGGGAGCAGGGCGCGACCACGAGTGGTTGCGAATGCCGTCGAGTGTTTCACGACAAAGGTTTAATGAGTTCAAGGTGACATCGGCGCCCCACTGTGCATGGTCGTACCCACCCACGATGTACGGGCTTAACGCATCTTCACTGGCATGACCACCAGGGCCATGACCGCAGTCGTGGCCAATGGCAATTGCTTCGGTGAGTGCAACATTGAGCCCGAGTGCTCGAGCAATAGCGGTTGCTACCTGAGCAACTTCGAGCGCATGGGTGAGGCGAGTGCGCTGGTGGTCGTCGGGAAACACAAACACTTGGGTTTTGCCGGCGAGGCGCCGAAAAGCATTGGCGTGCAAGATGCGGTCGCGGTCGCGTTCGAAACAGGTGCGAAAGGGGTCGGGATTCTCGGGAATGGCTCGCACGCCTGCCCCAAGAGACAAGGTGGCAAGTGGGCTATAGAGCTGAGCTTCATTTTCTTCACGTTGTTCACGCGTGACCACGCTCTGCGACCCTGTACTTGCCGTGGAAGTGGCGTGGGCAAAGCGAACCGTGGCAGGACTGTGGGGTAATACGTGCCCCGCCATGGTGGATGCCCAGGTACTAGCGCGGTCGGGGGAGGAGCCTTGCGTGTCATGTGCCATGAAATGAACGATACGACATGGGTGTCTCACAACTAGCCTGCAAAGAACCATGAGCGCATTTGTCGATGAGTCCCAATTAAACGTGCGCGGCGGTGACGGCGGAGCTGGCTGCGTCAGTTTCCGTCGCGAAGGCCCCGAAGCATTCGGAGGTCCAAACGGCGGAGATGGCGGTAATGGTGGCGATGTATGGCTCATTGCCGACCGCAACGTTTCTTCGTTGTTGGCTTTTCGCGATCACCCCCACCGCCGAGCTGAAGACGGCATTCATGGGATGGGTAAAGACCAACATGGGCGCCAAGGAAAAGAACTCGTAGTGCATGTTCCGGAAGGAACCGTCATTAAAGATTTGTATACGGGCGAGCCGTTGGCGGACCTCGTCAACCATGGCGATAAATGGTGTGTTGTTACTGGTGGTCGAGGCGGCCGCGGTAACGCGCGCTTTCTCATCAACCGCCGTCGTGCGCCGAAAATTGCCGAACAAGGTGAAATGGGTGAAGAGCGCTGGTTGAAACTTGAACTCAAACTCATGGCCGACGTTGCATTGGTGGGTTTCCCTAATGCAGGCAAGAGCACATTCATTAGTGCGGTATCTGCAGCAAAGCCAAAAATCGCAAACTATCCCTTCACCACTCTCGAACCACACCTTGGTGTTGTGCGTATCGATAGCAGCACAGAATTTGTTCTCGCCGACATTCCTGGAATTATTGAAGGCGCAAGTGAAGGTCGCGGTCTAGGACATCAGTTTTTGCGACACATTGAACGCGCACGAGTGTTGTGTGTGCTCATCGACCTTGCCGCTGTTGACGGTTTAGCTCCTGCAGAGCAAGAAGAAATTTTGTTGCGCGAACTTGGCGCATATGAGCCAGAACTTCTCACGCGCCCTCGTCTCATTGTGGGAAACAAAATAGATATTGCAGAACCTTCCGTTGTTGCAGGCTGGGAGGGTCTCACCATGTCGGGTGTAACCCAACAAGGTGTGCGCAACGTGGTCGGTAAATTGGCGCAACTTGTTTCCGAAGCCCGAAATCAAGAACCGGTGCGTGAGGCGAAAGTGATTTTGCGTCCTGAGCCAAAGGGAACTTACGTCGAGCGCCTGGGTGAAGGGGAGTTCCGCATTCACGGCCGCAACGCTGAACGTTCTGTTGCCATTAACGATGTCACCACACCAGAAGCTTTGAACTACATCGACGAGCGACTCAAGAAAATGGGTGCCTTGCGACTTCTTGCCCGTGCCGGAGCGCAAGAAGGTGACATCGTATGGATCGGCACATTCTCATTTGAGTACTCGCCAGATTTGTAAGATATAGAACGAAGACAAAGCGAAACTGTTATGACTCAAAATAGTGCTCACAAAATGCGTGCCGTGGTGAAAGTTGGTACGAGCTCTATTACCCATGCCGATGGAACCATTAACGACAACATGGTCGTTGCGTTGTGTCGGCAGATTGTTGAACTCAAAAATGCTGGAGTAGAGGTTTTGCTTGTTACCTCGGGTGCAGTGGCCGCTGGTGTTGCGGCAATGGGGTTAACCGAGCGGCCAGGTGATGTGTCTACATTGCAGGCACTTGCCGCTATTGGTCAGAGCCGCCTGATGCAGCGCTACAACGACGAATTCGCACTTCATGGTGCCGTTGGTGCACAGGTGCTTCTCGTTCCACACGATTTCGCCGACCGTCAGCAGTACTTGCACGCACGTCAAACAATGTTGCGACTACTTGAACTCGGTGTTGTTCCTATTGTGAATGAAAACGATGCCATCGCAAACGATGAAATACGTTTTGGCGACAACGACCGAATTGCTGCGTTGGTAGCGCACAGCGTGAGCGCCGATGTTCTTGTGCTCCTCACCGATCAAGATGGGCTCTTTACATCTGACCCTCGCTATAACGACGACGCTCAACTAATTGCTGAAGTGCAGTCGAGCAGCGATTTGCTCTCTATTTCAGCCGGCAGTGCCGGCACTGCCCGCGGTAGTGGCGGTATGGCGTCGAAACTCTCAGCGGCGCGCATTGCTTCGTGGTCGGGAATTCGTACAGTCATTGCACGAGCGACAAAAGAAAATGTTGTTGTCGATGCAGTGCAGTCACGTTCTGGTGTGGGCACCACCTTTGTGGGTCGCGATCGCCAGCTTTCAGCTCGCAAACTATGGATCGCATTTGCCGCCGAAGCAGCTGGTTCGGTTGTTATTGACGATGGGGCAACACAAGCCCTTTTGAACCGCGGCACATCGTTGTTGGCTGTAGGAGTTCTGTCTCTGTCTGGCCAATTTGAACAAGGTGACGTTGTGGAAGTGCTCAGTGAGAGCGGTGAACTCGTGGCGCGCGGAGCAAGTGCAATTGCTTCTCACGAACTGGTGAACGTGAAGGGGAAAGGTGCCAGCCAAGGCCCCTCAGATTCTTCACCACTTGTTGTTCACCGTGATGAATTAGTGCTCCTCATGGGCGACTTCTGAATTGAGTTTCTGAAACCTGTTCACTAGTTGCCGCACTTCGGGTACGTGGAAAACGAAGAGCAATACTGCATAAACGCCAAGGCCCACAGTGCCGCACAACGCAGTGCGAACAAGAGCAAGTATTCCTGAGGTAGCGCCAACTGCGCGCCCAAGTACCCAGGCAACTTCCGCAGCAACTACTGCGCTGATGAGCATAGGCACCAGAGATTTCAGCATTGCCTTCATCTCAAACTCGGGTACTTTCGCTTCAAGCACTGCAAGGGCAATGACCGCGCTCACGAGGTAGGCGAGTGCGAAAGCTAACCCCAAACCAAGAACGCCAAAGTGACGTACCAAAATGAGAGCGAAAACAATATTGAGAACATTCTCAAAGCAATTGATGACAAATGGAGTGCGCGTGTCGTTATGTGCATAAAAACCTCGCAACACAAACAGGTAGACCGAGAACCCAACTAAGCCGATGGAAAAGCCCATGAGCGCGCGAGAGGTATTGAGAGCGGCATCGGCTGTGAAGTTGCCGTGTTGCAATAAGGCTCCAATGGTGGGCCGTGCCGTGACGAGAACGAGAAAACTGAAAGGCAAAGTGAGAAGTGAAATGAGGCGAATGCCAAGCGACATGCGCTCAACGAATCTTTCCTTATTGCGCTCAGTCACTGCTCTCGTTAACTCAGGGGCAAAAGTGGTGGCCAGTGAAACTGCCAAAAGGCCATGAGGTAACTGAAAGAAAATGTATGCCTTTGTGTATGCATCTGGTCCACCACTTCCGGGGCGAGCAAGGTTGCGAATGAAGATGAGAGATATTTGGTTTGCAACGACATAACCAAATGTCCATGTTGAGAGCCTGGCAAGTTTCTTTACTGCGGGGTGTGAAAACTGTGGGCGGAAATGAAAACCAATGTTTTCAAGCTGAAACGAGTAGATGAGTAGTGCGGCCATAACAGCGATGCCGCCTGTTGCTCCGAGGCCCAAGAGCCAGCGCAAAGCAGAACTGTCATTCACGGAGGAAAGTGTTGGCTTGCCATCGATGACTGCTGGAACAAAGAACAGCGAAATGATGATGATGACATTTGATGCAACGGGAGCCCATGCTGCTGCAAAGAATTTCCTGCGTGCGTTGAGCGCGGCAGTCATGAGTGCAGTGACGCCATAGAAAAAAATCTGCACCAGGAAGATGCGGGTGAGCAAAGTTCCGATGCGCTGGTATTCGCTGGCATCGACACCAGACGACGTGTGGAGCGCAAAAAGGTGGAAGATAGGCGAGGCAAGAGCAACGGAAATGGCGGTGGCTGCCGCAAGAACAACGAGCCCCACGGAGAAGACAGCGTCTGACGCCGTGCGTGAGTTTTCGTCGTCATTTCTCTGATCAGCAAAAATACGTGTGAAGAGCGGCACAAGTGAAGCAGAAAAGACGCCTCCAATGAAGAGCTCGTATATGGAGTTCGGCGAGTTATTGGCGCCGTCGTACGCGTCGGCAAGGGCTGTTTGCCCAATAACGATGCCAAAGACCACGATGCGAATAAGGCCCGTCAGGCGCGATAGGGCAGTACCTGAAGCGACGGCAATGTTGGAGCGCACGAGGCCAGCTCGAGGGGAAGTGTTTTGGCTGTCCATTCGTAGTGAGAGCGTACCGAACAGTAAGGTTGAGACATGGGGAATCGCTTTGAATCAGTGCAGGCTGTCCGTGATGGGCTCAAAGAAGTCAATTATTTGGCTGACGACGGCATTGCAAGCGTGGCCTTTTTGGCCGATCGCTTAGGGAAACCAGTTCTTGTGGAAGGGCCAGCCGGAACCGGCAAAACCCAACTCGCAAAGAGCATCGCCGAACTCACTGGCGCACGCCTTATTCGCTTGCAGTGTTACGAGGGGCTCGACGAATCGAAGGCACTGTATGAATGGAACTACAAAAAGCAGTTGCTGCGCATTCAGGCCGACAAGAACTCCGACTCCTGGAGTGATGTTCAAGACGACATTTTCAGCGAAGAGTTCCTGCTCACACGTCCTTTGCTCGAAGCAATTCGTGCCGATGACCCAGTAGTGCTGCTCATCGACGAAGTCGACCGTGTGGAAATGGAAACAGAGGCGTTGCTGCTTGAAATTTTGAGCGAGTACCAAGTATCTATTCCTGAGCTTGGCACCATCACTGCAAAGCAAATTCCGCTGGTGTTTCTCACCTCCAACAACACGCGCGAACTGTCAGAAGCTTTGAAGCGTCGTTGCCTGTACCTACATGTCGACTACCCAGACCTTGAGCGTGAAAAGCTCATTGTGCTCACCAAGGTAGAAGGCATTACAGAGCACCTCGCCGACCAAGTGGCACGCATTGTTCGCAACATTCGTCAGCTCGACCTGAAGAAGTCACCATCGGTGAGCGAAACCCTCGACTGGGCTCGCACCTTGATGCTCTTGGGCATTGAGCACATCGACGCTGAGCAGGCAAAAGAGACCTTGCATATTTTGCTTAAGTACCAAACCGACATCGCCAAAGCGGTGAAGGAATTGTCTTCAGACAAATAGGAATCACAGCACATGCTCGATTTGATGGCAGGTTTCGTTGCAGAACTGCGTAGTGCAGGTCTGCCCGTCAGCCTGACCGAAAACCTCGATGCGATGGAGGCCATTCGCCAAATTCCCATCGAAGACCGTGATGCGTTCAAGTATGCACTCGGTGCAACTTTGGTGAAGAACTCCGCGCACTGGAAAGCATTCGAAACAGTTTTCGAGGTGTATTTCTCGTTGCGTGGTCCCGAATACTCCATCAAAGACGAAGACTCACCCGATGAGTTTTGGCGCGAGATGCAAGACCAAATGCGTCAAGGCGAGGGCAAAGGTGGCGGCGGTGCCATGGACTCTCTCACGCAAGAAGAGATGATGAATCTCCTCATGCGTGCGCTCATGAATGGCGACCAAGCCATGATGCGGGCAATGGCGCGCCAGGCCGTACAGCGTTTTGCGGGCATGGAGCCCGGTCGCCCAGTAGGTGGAACGTATTACTTGTATCGCACCTTGCGGAATCTTGACTTAGAGAACATGCTCGACAAGTTGCAAGATGCTCAGCGCGAAACAGCCACTGAGCCGTTAACCGATCTTGAAGAGCGCCTCAACAAAGATGAGATGGAAAGTCGCATCGAGAAGTTCAAGCAAGAAATTGAAGCGGAAATTCGCCGCAAACTCGTTGCCGATCGTGGTGCTGAAGCCATGGCAAAGACTCTGCGTAAGCCACTTCCCGAAGACGTTGAGTTTATGCACGCCAGTCGTGATGAAATGGCAAACCTTAAAAAAGCGCTGTATCCACTTACGCGTAAAATTGCAGCGCGCCTCACTCGTAAACGTCGCAAAGGCCGTAAGGGTCCACTCGACTTCCGCAACACTGTGCGCCACTCGTTGGCATACGGCGGTGTGCCAGCTGAACCCAAGTTCCGCTCGCCGCGGCCCTCAAAGCCTGAGCTCATGGTGGTTGCCGATATCTCGGGAAGCGTGGCTGCTTTTGCTCGTTTCACACTGATGTTGGTGTATGCCCTGCAAGGACAGTTCTCTAAAGTGCGGTCGTTCGTATTTATTGACGGGCTCGATGAAGTAACGGAATATTTCAAATCAACGGAAGACATTGCAGAGGCCATTCAGCGCGTCAACACCGAAGCCGATGTGGTGTGGGTCGATGGGCATAGCGACTATGGCCACGCATTTGAAGTGTTCTGGGAAAAGTACGGCCGCGATGTGAATGCCAAGACCACGGTTCTATTGCTCGGTGACGCCCGCAACAACTATCACGCGGCACAGAGCTGGGTTGTAAAAGAAATCAAGAAGAACGCCAAAAGCGTGTACTGGTTGAACCCCGAGCCGCGTTCCTATTGGAATACGGGCGACTCCATTGTTGGCGAGTACGGAAACCATACCGATGGCGTTTATGAGTGCCGCAACCTACGCCAACTCGAGGCCTTCGTCGAGAAG
>JAPKZV010000001.1 GCA_026393585.1 Actinomycetota bacterium | reverse complement strand
GGTGTACAGCTCGTACATCCACAACACTGTTTCGTCTGCGTTATCGGCATGCAAGATGTAGTACAACGTTCCAGCTTCGGTTTTGACGTTGTCAAAGGCGATATCGAGCGCCTTTGCTAGTTCGTCACGCTTTCCTGGCAACGATGTGATTTTTGCAATTACTGCAACTTTTCCAGCACTCATATTTACCCCTTATTGACGATGATGTGAAAAGACTACTACGACTAGAACTTGAGCCTGCGCTGCAGTTCTGGCAAGAGATCTGCAATTGGTACGCGAGTTTGCTCGGTGGTGTCGCGCTCGCGAATGGTGACAGCCCCGTCTTCGAGCGAGTCGAAGTCGACCGTGACACAGTACGGAGTGCCGATTTCATCTTGGCGACGATAGCGACGCCCGATGGCTTGGGTTTCGTCGTAGTCGACCATGTAGTGCGCAGACAAGGTGGCGAAGATTTCCTTTGCCAATGGAGTCAGCGTGTCTTTTTTCGACAGCGGCAAGATGGCGACTTTGTACGGCGCCAAACGTGGGTGCAAACGCAAGACCGTACGTGGTTCATCGTTCACGATGTCTTCGTCGTAGGCAGCAAGCAAGAACGCTGCCATCGTGCGGTTAGCACCAGCAGCGGGCTCAACTACGAATGGCACATAGCGTTCATTAGTTGTTTGGTCGAAGTAGTCGAGCTTTTGTCCAGAGAACTGTGCGTGTTGTGTGAGGTCGAAGTTGGTGCGCTGCGCGATGCCTTCAAGTTCTCCCCAGCCCCACGGGAAGAGGAACTCAACGTCGCTTGTGCCGTAGTGAGAAAGCTCATCTGACGCGTGCGGACGCATGCGCAACATCTCGGCTGGGATGCCCAAATTGATGTACCAGTTCAAGCGCTCTTCGCACCAGTACTTGTACCACTTTGGACCTTCTTCGGGTGGAACGAAGAACTCAAGTTCCATCTGTTCAAATTCACGCGTACGGAAGATGAAGTTTCCTGGAGTGATTTCGTTTCTGAAACTCTTACCTACCTGCGCAATACCAAAGGGAGGCTTTTTGCGGCTGGTCTGCAAAACATTCATGAAGTTCACAAACATGCCCTGTGCGGTTTCTGGGCGCATATACACATCGGCACCCGAACCCTCAATGGGCCCGGCATGAGTTTTGAACATCAAGTTGAATGCGCGCGGAGCCGTGAACTCACAGCCCTTCATGCTCTGCGGGCAATCGCGAGTTTCCAGGTGATCTTCGCGGAATCGACGCTTGCATACGGTGCAGTCGATGAGAGGGTCGCTGAAGTTCGCGAGGTGACCACTTGCTTCATACATTTGCGGCGGACCCAAAATGGCTGCGTCAATGAGCACCACGTCGTCACGCATTTGCACCATGGTGCGCAACCATGCATCTTTCACGTTGCGCAGCATCACCGAACCAAGCGGGCCGTAATCGTATGAAGAGCGGAAGCCTCCGTAGATTTCAGCGCTCGGGTACACAAACCCACGGCGCTTACATAGGTTGACGATTTGGTCGAGATCTTTAGCTGCCATAGAAGTAGCAAAGGCTAGTCGTGCCGTTCGAACATCCCCACTGCCCGCAGCCGACGTTCTATGTGACTTTCCACGGCTTGCGTTGCCAGATGGCCCACTTCGTGACCCGCTGGCGACTCATCGAGGGCAAGTGCCTCCCCTAACCGACCCCCAAGGATGAGGCGAAG
>JAPKZV010000182.1 GCA_026393585.1 Actinomycetota bacterium | reverse complement strand
TGGCAGCAATAAGCTCGTCGAAGGAAGCTGCGGGCAAGGCGCCTGGTTGCGAAAACAGCAATACTCCGTCGCGGAAAGCCATGATGGTGGGAATTGACTGGATGCGGAGCCCACCTGCAAGGTCTTGCTCGGCTTCGGTATCAACCTTTGCGAAGCGAATGTCGGCATTGGCATCGGACGCCTTTTCGTAAATGGGGCCAAACGACTTGCATGGGCCACACCATTCGGCCCAAAAGTCAATAAAGGTGATGCCATCGGCGGTCACTGTTTCTTCGAATTTTTCTGCTGTGAGATTAAAAGTGGCCATGGCTCTCTGCTTTTCTTTGGGTTGTTGGTTGTTCACACATTACTTGCTGATTTTCTTCAGTAACTCCTGCAATGCGTCAAGCCGTATCCACACCCTGAATTGTCGGGTAAGCAGCGAGTTGACGGTAGGTTGAACCACTGCCTCACGGCCTTTCTTATGGAAAATCTCGCCCCCACTCCCGCCTCTGGCGACATCGCCCTCGAAGCCAACCGTCGGCGCACCTTTGCCATCATCAGCCACCCCGACGCCGGTAAAACCACTCTCACCGAGAAATTCCTCTTATATGCGGGCGCCGTGCAAGAAGCTGGCGCTGTTCACAACCGCGGCGACCGCAAGGCGTCTACCTCTGACTGGATGGATATTGAGCGCCAGCGTGGTATTTCTATTTCCTCGGCTGTGCTGCAGTTCCCCTATCGCGATCACGTGTTCAATTTGCTCGACACTCCGGGTCACAAAGACTTCTCGGAAGACACCTACCGTGTGCTTGCAGCAGTCGATGCCGTCATCATGGTTCTCGACACCGCGAAAGGCATTGAGCCACAAACACTGAAGCTTTTCCAAGTATGCCGCTCGCGCAACTTGCCCGTCATTACTTTTTTCAACAAGTTTGACCGCCCAGGCCGCGACCCTTTCGAACTTCTCGATGAGGTAGAAAAGCAAATTGGATTGCGCCCCACTCCAGCCACATGGCCTGTAGGTATTCCTGGCGATTTTCGCGGGGTCATCGACCGTCGTACTGGTGAATACATTCGTTTTACCCGCACAGCTCGTGGTTCTTCACTTGCACCTGAAGAAATTGTTCCTGTGGAACGTGCGGCAGAAGAAGAAGGCACGGCATGGACAACTGCGGTGGAAAGTTGCTCGTTACTCGATGCCATTGAAGCCGACGTCGATGTTGAATCTTTCCTTGCTGGTGAGTCAACGCCGGTGTTTGTTGGTTCTGCAATCACCAACTTCGGCGTGCGCATGTTGCTCGATGCAGTCATTGATATTGCACCAGCACCAAAGCCGCGAGTTGACATTGACGGCAATGACCGCGCACTTGCCACGCCATTTTCTGCTTTTGTGTTCAAGGTGCAAGCCAACATGGACCCCAATCACCGCGACCGTTTAGCTTTTGCTCGCGTGTGCTCTGGTGAGTTCACTCGTGGCATGGATGCAATGTGCTCACGTAGCGAAAAACCTGTGAGCACGAAATACGCAACGACTGCATTTGGTGCCGACCGTGAAACCATTGACGTTGCCTACCCTGGCGACATCATTGGACTCATTAATGCCGCCGGCTTACAAATAGGCGACACCA
>JAPKZV010000017.1 GCA_026393585.1 Actinomycetota bacterium | reverse complement strand
AGTTCTTCACGTGTAACGGTGAGAGGAATCATGACTTCTGCAATGGGCTTGAATCCTTCGCTCGACACTTGGTCGGCTGCTTCCATGAGTGCACGCACTTGCATGGCGTACAGACCAGGCTTAATAACGCCGAGTCGCACACCACGAGTACCGATCATTGGGTTGAATTCCGCCCAGCTTTCGGCTGCTTCCAACAACTTCTCTTCTTCATGTGTGAGACCAACTGAAGCTTTTTTCACTTCAAGGTCGAGCACGCGTGGCAAGAACTCGTGCAATGGTGGGTCGAGCAAACGCACAGTGACAGGAAGACCCGACATCTCGCGGAAGATTGCTGCAAAGTCTTCTTTTTGTACTTTGCGCAGTTCTTCAAGCGCTGCTGTTTCTTCTTCTGGTGTGTCGGCCAAGATCATGCGGCGCACAACAGGCAAACGGTCGGGAGCAAGGAACATGTGCTCGGTACGGCACAAGCCAATTCCTTCTGCACCAAGTTCGCGAGCATTTTTTGCATCTTCACCGGTGTCGGCGTTTGCACGAACAGCAAGCTTGCCCTTACGAATTTCGTCGGCCCACTTCAAAATGGTTTCAAATTCTTTTGGTGGTTTTGCGGCTTCGAGCTTCAATTCACCAACAACCACTTCGCCCGATGCGCCATCGAGAGAAATAACGTCGCCTTCTTTCACCACAATGTTGCCCACAGAGAACTGCTTGCCTTCAATGCGAACAGCTTCGGCGCCAACAATGGCAGGAGTACCCCAACCACGGGCAACAACAGCTGCGTGGCTCACGAGTCCGCCACGAGCAGTGAGAATGCCTTGCGACACCATCATGCCGTGCACATCTTCTGGGCTTGTTTCGTTACGCACCAAGATGACTGCTTCGCCACGATCGGCTGCATCGGCAGCTTCGTCGGCGGTGAAATAGACCTTGCCCACTGCAGCACCTGGTGATGCAGCAAGACCCTTGGTGAGCACAATGCCCTTGTTAGCGAACTGTGGGTGCAACACCTGGTCGAGGTGGTCGGCAGTAACACGCATGAGAGCTTCTTTGCGCGAGATCTTCCATGCACCTTTACCCTTGCCGGTGCCCTTGGTCATGTCGACAGCCATCTTCAGTGCAGCTGCACCAGTGCGCTTGCCAACACGTGTTTGCAACATCCACAACTTGCCCTGCTCAATAGTGAACTCGGTGTCGCACATATCTTTGTAGTGCTTTTCAAGGCGCAAGAAAATGGCCATGAGCTCAGCATGAATAACAGGGAATTTGCGCTTGAGAGCGTCGAGATCTTCGGTGTTACGGATACCTGCAACAACGTCTTCACCTTGTGCATTGACGAGGAAGTCGCCATAAGGCTTGTTGTCGCCTGTTGCAGCGTTACGTGTGAAACCAACACCAGTTCCGGAGTTGCTATCGCGGTTACCAAACACCATGGCTTGAACGTTGACCGCGGTACCGAGATCGTGGCTGATTTTTTCACGCACACGGTATGCAATGGCACGTGGGCCATTCCATGAACGGAACACTGCTTCAATGGCTCCGCGCAATTGCTTCACAGGGTCTTGAGGGAATGGCTTACCCGTGTGGGTCTGCACAATTTTCTTGTACGAATCACAAATTGCCTTGAGTGCTGCAGCAGGAATTTCTGCATCGGAAGCAACCCCAGCAGCCAAGCGCGCCTGGGTGAGTTCATGTTCAAACTCTTCACCCTCGAGGCCAAGAACAATACGGCCGTACATGCTGATGAATCGGCGGTATGAGTCGTAAGCAAAACGCTCGTCGCTTGCCTTGGCAAGACCAACAACTGTTTTGTCGTTCAAACCCAAGTTGAGAACGGTGTCCATCATGCCGGGCATTGAGAACTTTGCGCCTGAGCGCACCGACACCAACAGTGGGTCGGCAACATTGCCAAGCTTGCGTCCCATTTTCTTTTCGAGCGCAGCAACTTGCTTTGCGATTTCGAGGTCGAGGCCTTTTGGCCATCCACCTTTCATGTACTCACGGCAGGCGTCGGTGGTGACGGTAAACCCATGAGGCACGGGAAGATTCAAGACGCTCATCATCTCGGCGAGGTTGGCACCCTTTCCACCGAGAAGGTCTTTCATGTCTCGTGGAGAACGGCGATGTTTGTGGTCGAAGGCATATACAAGTGGCACGGTGGGAAAGTCTAGAGGGGTTATGCCCATAGGCTTCAAGCAAATGAGGAAAGATCACAGGTCGCACTTCAGAAGCTTCACGCTCCTGGGCTTTCGCGTGGAAATTCGCCCCGGATTCATCATCTTTCTTGGGCTCGTTGTCTTTATTTATGGTGGTTCACTTGGGTTATGGGCTGCAGGAACACTCGCCGCCTTCACCCTTATTCACGAACTCGGCCATGCGCTCGCTGCGCGTGCGACCGGCGCACATGCCGAAATTTCACTCGACTTTCTCGCTGGCTATGCCTCGTATTTACCGAGTCGCCCCCTTGCCCGATGGGAACGTGCTGGCATCGCCGCCGCCGGGTCATTTGCCCAAGGAACTGTTGGCACAGCCGTCATGCTTTTGCTTGGCGCCAACCCACTATCGCGCAACGATATTTTGCGCAATGAAGCAACACTGACCATCTGGTGGGCCGGCATTGTTTTAGCTGTGGTCAACCTCATCCCCGTCGTTCCCCTCGATGGCGGAGCAATTGTTTCAGCGGGTCTCGAAAAAATCGCACCACGTCTCGGGGCGAGTTTCATGATGTGGTTCAGTGTTGTGGCAACCTCTGGCGGGCTCGTTGTTGCGGTGGCTTTCGAACAGGCCAGAAGCTTTCTTCCATTGGCCGCAATTCTTCTGGTGATGCAACTACAAATGTTCGGGTCACGTCAACGCAACAACACTGCAACATCGGGTCTCTCGCAAACCGACTACATCATTTTGGTGATGACTGGCTTACAACGCGTTGGCAATCATCACGAGGCGGCAAAAATTGGGGCCGAAGCATTTCGCCAACAACCCAACGCCCTCATTGCAGCAAAAATTTCACAATCACTCACCGCGCTTGGCGACCACGACGGCGCTCAAGCGTGGATGCGTGCAGCTGAACAGGCTTCGCTCATACAGAAGTAGTTACTTGTCGTTTTTTGCTTCTGGCTCGCGCGATAGACCCAGAATTTTCTCACCAATAATGTTGCGTTGAATTTCATCGGTACCACCCGCGATGGATTGCGCTGGGGTGGAAATGAGCACTTCTGCAATGACTGCGTCGAGTGGGTTATCGCCATCTTTTAATACACCGTGTGTTCCGGAAATTAAAGTGTGCACCTTGTTCGACATGCGTGCCACTTCTGAAGCGGCAAGTTTGCCGAGTGAACCTTCTGGCCCTGCATCTCGGCCAAGTGCACGCGCTGCTTGCGCACGCATTGAGGTCCACTCACTTGCTTTACTGAATGAATACAGCCGCGTAATGGCTTGACGCACAACAAGGTCACTCGCAACTCCGAAGTCACGGGCGCGCTCAATTGCTAAGTCTGGTCGACCCGCACGTTGTGGGTACCACACATAGGTTGTGAAGTGGCGTTCAGCTTCTTCTTTTGCCTCACGCAATGTGCGACCGAGAGCATTTTCATCACCCCGAAAGTTAGGACGTCGCAACGTATTAAAGGTGCGTTCATACGCAAGAGTTGTACGCGCAATGCGCCAACCATCGTCTGTGTCGCCCACCAGGTTTTCTACAGGTACACGCGCATCGGTAAGAAAGACTTCATTGAACGAACTGTGATAGTTCATTTGGTGGATGGGGCGAACCTCAACACCTGCTTGTTGCATTGGCAAAACAAAATATGAAATACCATGATGCTTTGGGCGATCCCAGTTGGTACGCACCACCAACATGCCAAGGTCTGCATATTGCGCACTGGTATTCCATACCTTTTGACCATTCACCACCCATTCATCACCATCGCGAACAGCACTTGCCGACAAACTCGCGAGATCTGAACCCGCGCCTGGTTCGCTGAACAACTGGCACCATTTCACTTCGCCCACCAACGTCGGGCGTAAAAACTTTTCTTTCACCTCATCGGAGCCGTGCACGAGAATTGTGGGTGCGGCGAGGTTCATGCCGCCGCCAATAGGTGGCCCGACCACTCCTTTTTCACGAATGACACCTGCAACAACCTGATCTGCCCACACGGGCAGACCTTTACCAAACCACCGCTTTGGCCACGAGGGCACCGCCCAGCCCGATGCCACCAGAAGATCTCGCCAAGCAACAATGCCGATTTCTTCATCCCAATGAGCATCGACCCAAGCACTGAATTCTTTACGAATGCTCTCTTGGGTAATTGCGCTCACTTCGCATCCTTTGCGTTCTTTGGCTCTGCAAGATTGCACGTTGTGATCCAGATGTTATTGAGATATTCCAATGCTTCATTTTCATCAAAATGAGATTCGCCAACATACAACCAGCGAGAAAATGTTGCCGTCATTGAAACGAGCAACGCCGCCGCAAGTTCAGCGTTGACGTCTGGGTCTGCCCAACCCATCGCCTGCCATTGCTGAATTTTCTTTGCTACGCGGTCGATGTGTTTTTGACGCGATGCAAGCCGCGCATCGCGCACTGTGTGATCGAATGAAGCAACACCATCAACAAGAACATATAAGTCGTAGTTTCTTTTCACGACTGCTAAATACACCTGGTTTGAAATTGACAGGTTTTCAATGGGGTTGCTCTTGTGTAAAGCGTCGGACTTCACTACCTCTTCAGCGATACTTCGGTCGATGACGCCTGCAAGGTGACGAAACAAGTCGTGCTTCGAGCTGAAATATGTATAAAAACTGCCTCGCGCCAAACCAGCCTCGCGCACCACGTGCTCAACAGTTGCATCTTGATATCCATAAAGAGCAAACACGGTACGTGCCGCCTGCAAAATGCGATCGCGCGTACGTTGAGCTTTCCCTTCGCCTTGAATAACTCCCGTTTGGCTTCTGCGCTGAACTGAAATGCCACTGGGAATTTGGCCGCCACGAGTAAGAACGATTTCTGGTGCAATGTGTGTAGCCATTTTTAGTTCTTCATTTCCACACCGGCACGCACCAAGATGTTTGCCATTTTCTCCATAGATTCCAAGTACAGATCAACAGTACGTTGACGTGGCTCAGGAACTAGATGGGTCACTCCTATTTCGCGGTACCTGTCAATTTCATACATGATGAGATCTTCTTCGTCGAGCAATGCATCCCACCGCGTGCGCATGGAAATGGCAAAGGTTTCCTCTGGGCGACCAGCGCGAAGTGTGCGTACGCGTTTTTCTGTTTGCTCCGGTGACAAGAACGCGCCATGCCAACCATCACCCACAGCTACTGCACGTCGCAAAGCAACATCGGCATGGCCACCCACCCACAAAGGGACATGCCGTACTGGCTGCGGCAATGTGCGCATAGAGACCACAGTGGATTGATGTACCGGAAAACTTTCGGTGATGTGATCGGTCGTCCAGAACTTACGCAACATGGCGATTGCTTCATCGGTGCGAGCGCCACGTTCATGAAATGGAATACCCAGGGCATCGAATTCTGCTTCCAACCAACCCGCCGCCACGCCCAAGATGACGCGCCCGCCGCTGAATTGATCGATTGTGGCAATTGACTTCGCGACATTCAATGGGTGACGCATGGGCAATACCAGCACCGTGGTTCCAATTCCTACACGCTTCGTATGAGCAGCGATCCAGGACATTGTTGTTAATGGCTCAAATACATATGCCGAAGGTGGGTAGGCAGAACCGGTGGGAACTGCCAGGTGGTCACTCACCCATACATGGAAGAGCAGCACATTGAAATTGTCACCGATGAAGGAACCATGGGCACCTACATCGCCCACCCCGACAATGGCGAGTCGTTGCCCGTTGTTCTCTTCTTGATGGATGCACCAGGCAAGCGTGAACTTCTGCACTCCATGGCGCGCACCATTGCCAGCCACGGTTATTACGTGATGTTGCCAAACCTGTACTACCGCACCACTCCTACATTTGAGCTTGACTTTGCCAGTAAAGAATCTTTTGAGCGCATGCGTGAACTCATGATGGCAATGAGCAACAAAATGGTGTCGCGTGATGCTCAAAGTCTTTTGGCCTACGCCAAGGAACAAACAGCGGCAGATGAAAAAAATGTCGGCGTTGTTGGCTATTGCATGAGCGGGCCGTTTGCCATTTATGTTGCAGCAGAACATGCGTCAGTAGTGAAAGCTGCTGCTTCGTTTTATGGAGTGCGTCTGCATGTCGACAAACCTGACTCTCCACACTTACGTCTGAACGATATTTCTGGCGAAATTTATGTTGCCTGCGCCGAGCACGACGACTACGTACCAATGGAAATGGTCGACCAGTTTGAAGCCGCCATGCAAGAGTCTGAGGTTCGTGGCTGTTTAGAGCGTTACTGGGGCAACCATCATGGTTTTGCCTTCAACGATCGCCCCGCATACAGCGAAAAGGCCGACAAACGCCACTGGATGCGACTTCTCGACCTCTTCCAACGCAATCTTCACTAACAAAGGAAACCTATGACACACATGATCGTTCTTGCTGGCACTGCAGAATTCACCACACCCGAAGGTCGCGATGCGTGTCTTTCCACCAGTGCACCACTTCAGTTGCCCGCGCGCACCGATGAGCCAGGCTGCTTGGCGTATTACTTTGCCCCCGACCCCGTCGTGAATACACGCATGGTGGTGTGGGAACTGTGGCAAGACGAAGCATCACTTGCCGCACACTTCCAACACAAGAATTATCGCGACATGGGTGCACACTTTACGAAGTTCGGTTTTCTGAAAGGTGACTTTAAGAAATACCGAGTTGACCATTCAGAGCCTGTATACGACGAGACATTTACACCACGTGCTGATTTCTTCACGTTGAATAAATAAGGCCAACAGTGACCGAACCATTTGTTTCCATTGCAGGAATTACTGCCCACGTGGCAACTATTCGGCTCAATAGACCACCAAATAATTTCTTTTCATTCGACATGATTTCCGCTCTTGCCGATGCACTTGAAGAGTTAGACACGAAAGATGATTGTCGCTGTGTAGTTCTGGCAGCGGATGGCAAAAACTTCTGTGCGGGTGCCGACTTTTCGGGGAATGCTTCTCCGTACTCCACCGCCGATTTGTACAACGCTGCCACGCGCCTGTTTCGCACCAATAAACCCTTTATTGCCGCAGTCAATGGTGCTGCTATTGGTGGCGGGTTAGGGCTTGCTTTATCTGCCGACTTTCGCATTGCTTCTCCAGAATCAAAATTCAGCGCAAACTTTGCTCAGCTTGGGTTTCACCATGGTTTTGGATTGAGCGTCACTCTTCCGCGCCTTGTTGGCGAACAAAAAGCAGCAGAGCTTCTCTTCACTGGTCGACGCTTGAATGGCACAGAGGCACACACAATCGGGCTGGTTGATCAACTCGTTGCCACGTCTGAAATTGAATCTGCAGCTTGTGCATTGGCGAGCGAAATTGCATCTTCTGCTCCGCTCGCAGTGGAATCTATTCGCGCCACTTTGCGCAATGGAATTGCCGACCAAGTTGCCCAAGCCACTCAGCGCGAGATGGCCGAGCAATTGCGATTGAGGGCTACTGCAGACTTCGCCGAAGGCACCACAGCAGTAGCTCAGCGTCGCCCCGCAGAATTCCAAAGGAAATAGTATGACATCTCCCGTTGGCGGACTCATGCTTGGTGCAGATGCGCTGAGCCCACGCGAAGTAATGACGCATGTTTTGCGACTAGAAGAACTTGGTTACCCGTCTGTATGGATTACCGATGTGTATGGCCGTGAAATTTATGTGCTCGCTAGTCACATTCTCGCGAAAACTACACGCATCTCGGTAGCGAGTGGCATAGCTCACATTTATGGCCGCGATGCGATTGCGAGCATTCAAGCTGCGCGCACACTTTCTGAATTATCAGATGGTCGCTTTATTCAAGGTCTCGGTGTATCGCACCCTATTGCGGCACAGATGCGTGGCTTGGAGTGGGAAAACCCCATCGAGAAAATGACTGCGTATCTCATCGCAATGCGCGGCAAGACTCCACTTCATACGCCAAAGAACCCGCCAGCTTCGCCCATTTATATTGCTGCTCACGGCCCAAAGATGATGCAAGTTGCAGCCGAACATGCCGATGGTGCAAACACCTACATGCAACCGCCCGAACACACTGCAGCATCACGGGCAACCCTCGGAGCACACAAGGTGTTAAACGTTGTACTCCCTTGTTGCCTCACCACCGACCCCGAGCGCGCTCGTACAGCAGGGCGCAGGGCCTTACACATCTACTTGCCGCTCCCCGCCTACCAACGACAGTGGGCAAAGTTTGGTTTCACTGAAGACGACTGGGCAGGTAAAGGAAGCGACCGCTTGGTCGACAGGTTCATTCCGTGGGGAACACGTGACCAAATACTTTCACGCATGAATGAACACATCGACGCAGGCGCAAATGCAATAACCATGACCGCTCTCAACCCCGACCCTGCGAACAAAGAGATGCCGTGGGACCTCGTTGAAGCTTTTGGGCACAACTAAGCGGGCTGAAGAGCCTCGCCGTATTCATTTGCACTGCGAGACATACGGGCAATAGCAACAGTTCCGGCGACCGAAGTAACAACGCCGCAGTCGGCACCGTCCACCACAATGTGGTCGCCCACTTGTGCACCATCTGCAACTTCTACACGGCGCAATACATGAGGCGATACAGCAGCACGTGAATCCATGCGCTCCACTAGTTCTTGACCCGGGTAGCAACCCTTGGAGAAACTCACCGCAACACCAAGTAAACCTGTTTCCCCTGGCACACAACCAGTTTCAATATCGATACCTGCCACTGGCCACCCAGCAGCGACACGCAGACTCTGGAATTCGGCATTGCTCATTGCGGTTGCGGAGTCAGCTGGGATATCGGCAACGGCTGGACCAAGAAGATCAACAGCGTGCGATGTAGGCCACCAAGCGGCAACAACTGCACCTTCAGAAGGAATGCGACCAAGTGACTTGGCTACTTCTAACGCACCTTCTCCGCGAAGAGCAACGCACTGCCACTGCACCACTTCAATCGTTGCTTGCACACGAATCATGAATTTCTTGAGGCGCAACAATGCACCTTCAGCAGTACCGGGCTCCATGTCGAGCACAAAGATGGTGTCTTCCAAACGCGAAATACGCAGTACTGCATCTAATTTACCAGTGGGCTGCAAGAGCAAACTGTGCTGTGCAGAACCCACTGCCATACCTTGAATGCTTTGGCTCAACTGCGAGTGCAAGTATTTCTATGCGTCAACGCCTTGCACGAGCAAAAAATCTCGTTCTAACCTCAGCCACTGCACACTCATACTGAAGTTCCTCGCTGTTGTCGAGCCAATGTCATTCGCCGTGCTGCAGGTATTGCGGCAAGCAATGCTGCTGCCTTGTTGTGACATTCCAAATCTTCATCTTCGGGAATGCTGTCGGCAACAATTCCGGCACCTGCTTGCAAACTTGCAATCCATACTTGTTCACCAGCGGCATTGGTAACAGGGCGAATAAACATGGTGCGAATGGCAATTGCAGCATCGAGATTGCCGCTGAAGTCGACATACCCCACCACGCCCGCGTATGGCCCGCGCTTCACAGGCTCTAACTCGTCGATAATTTCCATTGCACGCACTTTTGGTGCACCACTCACTGTGCCAGCCGGCATGGTGGCACGAATGACGTCGATAGGGCCAAGACCCTTTTTCAATTCACCCGTTACCTGTGAAGTGAGGTGCATTACGTGGCTATAGCGCTCGAGGGTCATGAGTTCTTCAACAACGACCGAGCCAAATTCGGCAACGCGACCCACGTCGTTACGTGCAAGGTCGACCAGCATGATGTGCTCGGCCACTTCTTTCGGGTTCTCGCGTAACTCGCCTGCAAGGCGGCGGTCGTGTTCGTCGTCGCGTCCGCGCTTACGCGTGCCTGCAATGGGCCTACTCACCACTTTGCCATTCACCAATTGCACCATTGGCTCGGGCGAACTACCCACAATGCACAGCTCGGGCTCGCGCAAGAAGTACATGTACGGGCTTGGGTTCACCTGGCGCAATACGCGATACACGTCGTATGGGTCGGCACCAAGTTCTAAATCGAAACGCTGCGACAACACCACTTGAAAGATGTCGCCAGAACGTACGTATTCCTTGGCAACTTCAACAGCTTGTTGGTATGCACCATTAGGCAATGACGATTCCACTGCGGGCAACGCATCTCCAGCAACGGGTGGTTCAACAGGGCTATAAGGAAGTGGTAGTGAAATACGGCGAATGGATTCTTCAATGCGTGCAACTGCAGCGTCGTATACCTCGTTGAGATCGGCGCCCACAGTGGGAACACTTTCTAAAATAAACATCCGCTGGCGCCAGTGGTCGAAAGCAACAAGCGAACCAATGATGCTCATGACCGCATCGGGAAGTTCACGTGGGTCGGGCGGCGTGTTGGGAAGGTTCTCGACTTCACGAATGACGTCGTAACCGAGGTACCCCACCAGACCACTTTGCAATGGTGGAAGATCTTCAAGAAGCGGCGCGTGATAGATGGCCAACAACGATTCCATTGCTGCCAAAATTCCTTGATTGGTGGGAACGCCTGCAGGCATATTGCCCGAAGTGTGGATGACTCCGTCACGCAACACCATTTTTGCAATGGGGTTTTGACCAAGAAAGGAAAACCTGCTCCAGCGCTCTCCGTGTTCGACCGATTCAAACAAGAACCCATTGCCCTCGCCTACCAATTTGGCAAACACAGATACAGGAGTTTCAAGGTCGGCAAGAAGTTCAGCCCATACCGGCACAACACCATGTTGTGCGGCGAGCTGAGCAAACTCTTCACGCGAAGGCTTAATGAGCGTCATGCACGCCTTCGCCAAATTTGCGATAGAAACAGCTCACTGCGCCGGTATGACATGCGCCGTTACCTTCTTGCTCCACAAGAAAGAGCAACGTGTCAACATCGCAGTCGTAGAAACCTTCGCGAACAAATTGGCGATCGCCACTGGTATCGCCCTTGCGCCACACTTCTTGCCTACTGCGGCTGTAGTACACCATGCGTCCTTCAGCAAGGGTCATGCGCAATGTTTCAGCGTTCATCCACGCCATCATGAGCACTTGCTTGGTGTTGGCGTCTTGTGTGACGACGGGAACCAGGCCATCGGCGTTGTATTTCACGAGCGCTAGTTCCGCTTCCACGATGGCGACTGGTGTTGTTGCAGGAGTCTGAGACATATTCGTTCCTAGAGGTACAGTCCGGTGTTTGATTCGATTCGGGTTGCCGCAACGGCATGAAGATCGCGTTCGCGCAACATGATGTAGTCGTTGCCGCCCACTTCCACCTCGTAGCGGTCGTCGGGGCTAAAGAGCACGCGGTCGCCTACTTCAGCAGCACGCACGTTTTGGCCTAAAGCCACCACTTCGGCCCAGGTGAGGCGCTTGGAGATTTGGGCAGTTGCGGGAATGACAATGCCCCCTGTGGAGCGGCGTTCGCTTTCACCTTGGGGGATTTTCACCAACAGCCTGTCGTTCAGCATTTTGATGGGGAGTTTTTGATCGCCAATTTCCACAAGAGAACCGTACCTGCATGGAGCCTCCAATAGAAACTCATTATCGCGATCTCGCTACCGTTACGTCATGAGCAACGAGAACACTCCCGGCCTGCAAGACGCCCTCGACCAAATGGATATTCGCAATCTCATCTCGCGCTATTGCTGGGCGCTCGACAAGAACGATCGGGAGCTCTTCAGCCAAGTTTTCGCCCCCGACGCAACTGCCGATCTTGGTGGCGTACATTGCGTTGGCATCGATGCCATCTGGACCCGCATTCGTCAGGCACTTGGTCACCTCGATGCAAGCCAGCACATCACTGGCTCACAAGAAATTTCGCTGTGCGGCGACACCGCCAAGAGTCGTGCGTATCTCTTTGCTCAACATGTGCGCAGAGCCGCCAAAGATGGCCCTTATTACGTCGTCGCTGGCGAATACGTTGACGACCTTGTGCGCACTCCACAAGGCTGGCGCATTCAATACCGCACACTCAATGTGATTTGGACTGAAGGAAACCGGGCAGCAGCTGCTCCCGATTTAGAGAAGTAACAACTACACGGGTCGAACAACAACACCTTGTGCGCTCATGAGCGCCTTTGCCTCGGCAATGGTGTGTTCACCAAAGTGGAAAATTGATGCGGCGAGCACCCCACTGGCATGACCCTGCACAACACCGTCAACCAGGTGTTGCAAACTTCCCACACCACCACTTGCAATAACTGGAACGCCCACCGAATCGCACACTGCACGCGTGAGTTCAATGTCGAAACCTTCACGAGTGCCATCGCGGTCCATGGAAGTGAGCAAAATTTCGCCTGCGCCACGCTGTACCGCTTCGGTAATCCACTCCAAGGCATTTTTCCCTGTTGGTGTACGACCGCCATGCAAAAACACTTCCCAACCAGAGCCGTCGGCTGTGCGTTTTGCATCAACAGCACACACCACACACTGCACGCCAAACTCGGCTGCAATTTCGTTGATGAGTTGTGGACGCTCTACTGCCGATGTGTTCACACTCACCTTGTCGGCGCCAGCACGCAATATTCCACG
>JAPKZV010000217.1 GCA_026393585.1 Actinomycetota bacterium | reverse complement strand
GAATGCCGAGTCATGTCCTTTCGAGAAGTACTGACTCGTGCCATTTAAAGTTGCATACGAGTCGACCGTGGCAACGCCGGCGGCTTGTGCAACATTGCGCTTGACCCCAGGTAGCTGCATAGTGCTCACCACCAACGAAGCCGCTACGGACGCAACAACGACACGAGCGAGCAAGCGTGTGCGTGTGCCTGAATGTAACGGCATGACATTACTATAACGTCGCTACAATACCTTGATATAGGTGTATAGACCCTAAAAATCATTACTTTTACGCGTCAAATCAAGGGGAAAGGCCCCAGCGGCACCGTGCCGCACTTCAAACCACTGGCGCGCTTGGAGAGACTCGAACTCCCAACCTTTTGATCCGTAGTCAAATGCTCTATCCATTGAGCTACAAGCGCTTAGGCGATGCATTCTAAGGGGAAAACGCCAAGGGCGAAACCTGTCCCGTTAATTGCGCAAAATCGCTTAATTCCACGCCGCCCAAGAGTTTGACCGCTTGTACAGCGTGAGCGCCGCGCGGGCATTGGTGCCTGCATCGAGCAACTGTGAAGGGTTCGTCACCCCAATGGTCGCGAGCCAACTCTTGTGCGCCTGAAAGTGAATTTGAAAGAGGCCGTAGCAGCAGAAGTTATACGCAGCGGCATTGGTGTGGGTCTCGCGCTGTGCGAGCTCCAATGCACGTTCCTCTAACGCGTCAGGAAAAACGTCGCGAATAATTTGTGTCGACTGCGCAACGGTGAATCGCTTAGCGGCAACAACAACTATTGGTTTCGGTGTTGACGCCTGACGTGCAGGTTGCGTTGTAATTCCGGTTGAACAACAACTTTTGCCTCAACAACTTGTGGCGCTGGTGCAAGTGTGGCAACTGGTTCTGGCACCTCAACAACGGCGGGAAGCGTGGCAACAGTTGTAGTTGGCTCGGGTTCACGACTGGGTTCCAGCACAGCTACTGCTCCGGCACCACCTGGCACTGGGGCTGGGCTGTTATCGCCCAAAGCTCGAGCAACGGGAATACACAAGGCCACGGCAACTGCCACCAAACCGAGGCGCCGGGCCAAAGGGTGGGTGGGTCGGCTCAACCGTGGGTTCCGGTCGGCGTCTGCCCAGAAGTTGTTGTTTTGGTGTGTCATAACGAGCCCCACAAGTTCCGCCCGCAGGTACCTTTTGGTCTATCGGGGCACATTGCCAAAAGCAAGGGAGGCCACGAAACCCAATAAAATCACTGTGGATAACCTCAAAAGAGGCCAAGGGTGGGTGCCGAAGCACCACGAAAACACCTGGCGGAGAGGGTGGGATTTGAACCCACGGTCCGCTTTAACACAGACAACGCCTTAGCAGGGCGCCCCATTCGGCCGCTCTGGCACCTCTCCTGGACACGGTCAGTCTATGGCACATTTCCCAACTTCCTAACGGGAATTTCACCTTGTCAGAAGGCTCTACTATAAATAGAACGCCTTCGCCGAAGGCATCGCATTGATATTTCCCCGGGAGGAAAAGTTGAATAAGCGAATGACAAAGAAGTGGCTGCCCGCCATTGCCGTTTTGGCATTGGGAGCAAGCCTCGTGGCATGCGGAAGCGACAGTGCATCTGACGACGCCGCAGCTACAGAAGACACCATGGCTACAGAAGACACCATGGCACCATCCGACGACACCACTGCTCCTGAAGCATCTGGTGCTGGTTGGGAATCCAACTTCACACCATGGTCAGCTGATGCTGCACCAGTGAATTGCGGACCAAAAGAAGGCGAGCCCCTCAAGGCAGCTTGGGTTTATGTTGGCCCCATCAACGATGGTGGTTGGACACAAGCTCACGATGCGAGCCGTCTTGCTGTGCAAGAAAAGTTTGGTGACAAAATTGTCACCACCTACAAGGAAAACGTTCCTGAAGGTGACCAGACCGCACAAGTAATTGACGACCTCATTGCCGATGGCAACACAGTTATTTTCGGAACATCTTTTGGTTTCCAAGATGCCTTTGCTGCAGCTGCAGAAAAGAATCCGAACATTTGCTTCGAGTTTGCCACTGGCTACAAGAGCGCAGCGAACTTGTCACAGTTCTACGGTTCAGCCGAAGACACCGACTACCTCACTGGTATGGCAGCTGGCTTTGCATCAAAGACCGGCAAGCTCGGCATCCTTGCAGCATTCCCTATTCCTGAAGTGATCCGTGGCGTGAATGCCTGGACCTTGGGTGCACGTGCTGCAAACCCCAAAGCTGAAGTGAAATTGGTATGGACCAACAACTGGTTCGACCCAGCACTTGAGCGCAAGACCGCTGAAGCACTCATCGCCGGTGGCGCTGACGTCATTGGTGTGAAGTCGCAAGACTCTCCTGCTTCTGGTGATGCCGCAAAAGCTGCTGGTGTTCCATGGGCTGGCTACGACAGCGACCAAAGCGAGAACTACCCAGACGTATGGCTCACCGCCACTACTTACCACTGGGATGTCTATGAAATTCCTCGCATTCAGTCCATCTTCGATGGCACTTGGGTTGCAGGTAACTACTACGGAGACCTCGAAGACACCTTCGTTCGCCTTGCCCCTTACGGCAAATTGGTGACCGAAGAAGCGAGGGCCGCAATTGAAGCCAAAAAGGCAGAGTTCACCAAGGCTCCAGGTTCAATGTTCACTGGTCCGTTGAAAGACAACACCGGCAAGGAAGTTATTCCTGCTGGCAAGACGGCAACATACGGCGAACTCATGAGCCAGAACTTCTTGGTAGAAGGCGTTGTTGGGGAAATCCCCGCAAGTTAATTCTGCAGTGTTAACTGTTCGTCACAGGGGGGTGAGCCTTTCGGCTTGCCCCCCTTTGTCGTCTAGCGTTCGATGTGGTGGGAAACATGACAAACACAATTGCTGTACATATGTCTGGGGTCGTAAAGCGATTCCCTGGGGTCGTTGCTAACGACGGCGTCGAGTTTGAACTCCGCCGTGGAGAAGTGCATGCGTTGCTTGGCGAAAACGGTGCTGGTAAATCAACACTCTCCAATATTTTGACGGGTTTATATCGACCCGATGAGGGCACTATTGAATTGAACGGTGCCCCTGTTTCTTTTAGTTCACCCCGCGATGCGTTGAATGCCGGCATCGGAATGGTGCACCAACACTTTCGTTTAGTAGAAACTTTTTCTGTTGCAGAAAATGTTGTGCTCGGCAACCCCGACACGGCATTTCTTCTCGACACTGCCGCCATCAATGAGCGCGTGAAAGAACTCGCCGCACGTTACGACATGGCTGTTGACCCCGAGGCTCGCGTATGGCAGCTCAGTGTGGGCGAACAACAGCGTGTAGAAATTTTGAAAGTGCTGTATCGCGGTGCGCAAGTTCTCATTCTCGATGAGCCCACAGCAGTGCTCACTCCCATTGAAGCCGACGCATTGTTCCGCACACTGCGGGCAATGACCGCTGAAGGTCGCACGGTTATTTT
>JAPKZV010000122.1 GCA_026393585.1 Actinomycetota bacterium | reverse complement strand
GACCGCCTCTATGGCATTGCAAGGTGCAGCAAAAGACATTCGCAGCGGCGAAGTGCAGGTGTCGCTTGCCGTTGGCGTTGAGAAGATTTACCGACCAGGTGCCGACACCAACCCTGCAGAGCGGCAAATCATGTTCGACTCGTACTACTCGGGCGTTGACAACTTCGACCTGCCTCGCCTCTTTGATGAATACGAACGCGCTGCAGCATTTGCGCAGTGTTCATTTGACAAAGGCGAAGGCCACACCATCTTCATGGAGACCTACGGCATTCAAGCAGCCGTTCACATGAAGCAGTTCGGCACCACACAACGACAAATTGCTATTGCTGCCGCAAAGAATCACAACTACGCGGTGCATAACCCCAAGGCCCAGTACCGCTTCCCCATGACAGTTGATGAAGTGATGAACGATCGCCCCGTTTCATTCCCACTCACTCGCGCCATGTGTGCGCCTATCGGCGACGGTGGCGCTGCTGCCGTGTTGTGTAGCACCGACTATTTAAAATCTCTTCCAGCAAACGTTCAAGCGCGCGCCATTAAGTTGAAAGCAACAGCGCTCACCGGTGGCAAATATCGCAACCTCGATGAGCCGTCGCTCTCGTATCACGCAGCACGCAAGGCTTACGCCGTCGCTGGCATTGCGCCAAGTGATGTCGATGTTGCTGAAGTGCACGATGCAACAGCATTTTGTGAGATCTACCAGTCAGAGATGCTTGGCTTTTGCGATATCGGCAAGGGTGGTGCATTTGTGGAATCGGGCGCAACTGGCCCTGGCGGAACTGTTCCTATCAACACCTCTGGCGGGCTCGTGTCGAAAGGTCACCCTGTTGGCGCCACTGGCTTGTCGATGGTGTACGAGTTAGTAACTCAACTGCGCGGCGAAGCTGGCGAACGACAAGTGCCCAATGCTCGCATTGGTCTTGCAGAAAATGGCGGCGGCGTTGTGGGGCTTGAAGAAGCCGCTTGCGCAATTACCATTTTGGAACGCTGCGACTAACTACTACAGGGAAGCGAGCAGCAACCCCAGGCTTTTCGTTACTTCAACCAAGCGTTCTGCCTTTGTAGAAATATCGTTGATATGTGACATGTCGATATCGGTGACCGCCACGATCATGTCGTTTTCCCACCACAAATTGATGCCTGCAAATTTTGCATTCACAGTGTTGAGCTCGGCGAGAAGGTCGGCACTGCACAGCACCTCGCGCGCAATAACGGTAGATAAACGACACACGGGCGTGATGCCGCCATGCATGCTGGCACGTAATTGTGCACCGTTCACCACAAACTCAGCTGCTGTTGCTCCGTCGTTGACGTATTGAATGTTGGATGCGCGCAGTGCGCTCCACAAGGCACCACTCCATGCAGCTGCGACTGGGTCGACGAAGAGTGTGGTGATACGCCATTCGTTGCTGACGAGCGTGCAACCGGTTCCACCTTCAGCGTCGACGTACATGGTGATGTCGGGGTCGTCACTGGAATCTAAACAGTTGAGCACCATCATTGCGTACGAAATGCTGCTGTGAAACTGAGCTACACCTTGGGTACGTGCAGGAAGAGTGGCGGTGCTGCGCCCAAAACCATAACGAGTCCAGTCGGCATGGAACTTCACTTCATTGTTTTCAATGATGCACCAAATGGGTGGCCCGTAGTCGGGAACACGAAAACCATGTGGAACAGTGCGAGCACAATGCAATACGTCGCGCAAGCTTTGCGCGTTGACCACTGCCGTGCATGCTGCAACTTTGCCGTCCCACCATTCAAGTGGCGTATCGGTGGGTAGGTCGAACACAATGGAACCACGCGGAGTTTTCACCATAAGCGATGCTGCATCGACACAACTCAAAACAGCGTCGTCGGAGCCAGTGGCAAGCTCGGTACCGAAGTCGGCAACACGTGGCGACACAGGTAGTGCGAAGTCGGGACACTCTGGAACATCGCCTCCGAACAACTCAAAATGCATGAATGGGGTTTCGTAGTGCCATGTGCGTTTGCCGTCGTTTACCACCAGCCATAGTGAGTGCCCCTCGACATCGGAGATGCTGAGCGCGCTGACGTATGACCACAACCGCCACCACTCGTGATAGCTGATTTCTTGGGGATGAGCCGCGAGGGCCTCGGTTCCCCTCACAAACCCACCCGCGGGTGATATTGCGACGCGGGGTATGGCGGGTCGTGAGGAGCCGTCACAGGGGTGAACTGGCCTGATTGGGCCTCGTAGTGGCCCTCTTCGGGCTCTACTTCAACAGGTGGGAAATACGACCGCCCACGTTCGGCGTGGGCAGCGAGGTCTTCTAGGAAATTGGCCAAACGTGATGCGTCGGCAATGCCGACCGCATGGAAAACGACCTGGCCATGGTCGGAATCGACACCCACCCAGTCTTCACCTCCGGCTACTTGCGGGCGTATGCCCAAGTCGCCAAGCGCCCTCTTCAAACGCCGCACCACCACCAAAGAGTTGTCGGAATTCACCTATTGAACCCACCTTTCTGCCTACGCATTATGACGAAAGGGTGTGACACGGCGTCCGCATTCGCCCCCAAGGCACGAGAACCACTAATTTCTGTACACGGCTTGTTTTCAGCGGCCATTTTCACCACATTCGACATCTAGTACAGGGGACATCATGTTTAATTTCACGGGAAAGACAGTGCTCATTACCGGCGCTTCCTACGGCCTTGGCGCAAGCTTTGCTGAAGGCTTTGCAGCAGCTGGTGCCAACTTGGTGCTCACCGCACGCTCAAAAGACCTGCTTGAAGCAACTGGCGAATCATGCCGCAAGCTGGGCGCCAAAGTGTTGTGCGTTACTGGTGACGTTTCCAAAGAAGAAGATGTAAAGAAAGTTGTCGCAGCAGGCATCAAAGAATTTGGCGGCATCGACACACTCGTCAACAACGCAGGCATCTCTGACGTATTAGGAATCGGCGCCGAGCGCTTCCCCACCGAAACATTCGACAACATCATGGCTGTCGACCTTCGCGGTGCATTCCTCTACATGCGTGAAGTTGGCTTGCACATGCTCATGAAAAAGAGCGGCAACATTGTCAACATCTGCTCCATCATGGGCAGCGGCGCAAACGAAATGAACATCATTGCCTACACCGCCGCAAAGGGTGCGTTGCGCAACATCACACAACAACTTGGTTGCGAATGGGCCGACCGTGGCGTGCGCGTGAATGCTGTGAGCCCTGGATTCATCATCACTGAAATGACACGTGCCGCACTTGAAGGCATGGGCATGGACAAGTGGATTGCTTCACGCACACCAATGCGTCGCTTGGGTGAAATTCCAGAAATTGTTGCACCAGTGATGTTCCTTGCTTCCGACATGGCCGGATACATCACCGGCCACGACCTCTTGGTTGACGGTGGCACTAACGCAGGTAACGGCTACTACCAATTGCAGCCAATCCACCATGCCTGGAACGGCGACACTGCACCAATGGCACCAGGCGCATACCCTGGCCTCTTGCCACGACCAGAGTGGGCAAACCCACTTCTTCCTGGCATTCCAGGAGTGCATTACCCACTTCCTGAGTAAATACGGCAACCCATGTTTCATGGGTGCGCTACCTTCACATTGTGGGGAAAAAGAAGAAGCCAAATGCTTTTGAAGAGGCACTTTCCGAACTGCGCAAAGTAGTTCCGGCAAGTGCCTCTTCGTATGTTGCCCCAGCACCCAAAGTCAAAGAAGAACAGCGCATTGTGACGGCCGAATTCTTACGGCGCAACGACGATGGCTCATGGGCATGGGAAGAGTTCAACGGTGGTCTCGCAGGAACATTAAGCGCAGAGTTCTCAGCAACCCTTGGCACACTGCAAGAGTCCGACACCGTGCGGTTACAAGTAAGCATTACTGCCACCATGTGCATTGTGGAGCAAATTGTTCCGCGTTCATTGCGCCAACTGCCCGACAAAGAACGCCGCGAGCGTGTACGCGAAGTAAAACGCCGCCACGCACCTCCTCCTGTGCCACAAAAGAAAACGCACCTGCACTCTGCTCCTCCTCCAGGAACACGCCACATCATTCGTGCCCGCGTTACAGCACTCACAGATACTGGTTTCACCTGGCAAGCCATCGACGGCTCTGAAACCATGACCTCACGTTCACCACGCGTACACGAGTTAGAAGTTGAGCAGAAAATCAACGTGGTACTTGAAGACCTCCGTGGGCAACTTTCCTTCGTCGATTTCGTGGCACATACTTTGCGCACAACACAACACTCTCTGGGCGAACTCACGCTCGACGCCATGTACGTTCTTGAACCTGGCGACATTGTCGATGCCTTTCTAGAATTTTCCGGCACACCCGGAGCACACGATGCAGACCGCATTGGCAAAACACGTCCCGCTGTATTCATCGGAAAGGTGAACACCAACACCCTCTTGTTGCGTGGCCTCACCGATGGCACTGGGTCTTATGGCCAGCGAGCAGGAAACATAGCTATTCGCGACTGGCTAGAAGCTGGCCTCAAAAAACCCAGCGTGGTGCAGGAAAATGCACAAGAGGTCGACATTGCCGATGTGTGGGTCACCCGTGGCAAACTCAGCGCGTTCGACCGCGCCGCCCTTGGGGTGAGGTAACTCCCCCGAGTCACAACGCCCCAGGCTCATCGGCAAGACTATGTCTATGGGGGAAATCCGTGTTACATCACCGCTTCTCGGAACGGTCATTGCTGTTCATGCAACTGTAGGTAGCGCCGTTGCCGCCGGCAAAGATCTCATTGTTATTGAATCAATGAAAATGGAGCACCCAGTATCGAGCAATGTTGATGGTGCTGTTGCGTCTGTACACGTAGCAGTGGGCGACACCGTTGAAGAAGGACAACTACTTCTCACCGTCACACCTGGAGTTGTTGCAAGCAAAGTTGATGCCGAGCAAAATGCACCCACCACAGAACGACAAGACCTCGCGCGCTACCAAAAGCGCCGCAACCTCACCGCCGATGCCGCACGACCTGAAGCGATGGCGAAGCGGCACGGTCGCGGCCAGAGGTCGGCGCGTGAAAACATTGCTGACCTCGTGGACGAAGGTTCATTCCAAGAATTCGGCAGTTTCGCTATCGCTGCTCAACGCCAGCGTCGCACCTTGGAAGATCTCATTGCCAATACGCCTGGCGATGGCTTGGTGGGAGGAATTGCCACCATCAATAGCCACCCGTGCGCAGTTGTTTCCTACGACTACACCGTTCTTGCCGGTACGCAAGGCCTGCTGAATCACATTAAGAAAGACCGACTCTTTGCACTCATTGCAGAGTTGCGCTTACCGGTCATCCTTTTTGCCGAAGGTGGCGGTGGTCGCCCTGGCGATACCGACTCGCCTGGAGTCACTGGTCTGCACACCATGGCCTTTGCGCTCTTCGGGCAACTCTCGGGTCTTGTACCCATGATTGGCATTACTTCTGGTTACTGCTTTGCAGGTAACGCTGCCCTATTGGGTTGCTGCGATGTCATCATCGCCACCGAAAATTCAAACATCGGCATGGCAGGCCCCGCCATGATTGAAGGCGGAGGGCTCGGCAAAGTTGCCGCCACCGATATTGGCCCCATCGAGGTACAAACCAAAAATGGCGTGGTTGATATTCGTGTTGCCGATGAAGCAGCAGCCGTTGCAGCAGCAAAAAAGTATTTCAACTATTTTGTACAACCGCGCACAGTTGCACAACCAGGAAACGACATTGCACTACGCGACGTTGTTCCTGAACAGCGCACGCGCATTTACGATATTCGCGCTGCGCTCAGTGCAATTTCTGATGGCGGTGAATTTCTTGAACTGCGCTCTGCTTTCGGTGTCGGCATCGTCACAGCACTATTGCGCATTGAAGGTTTCGCCGTTGGGCTTCTTGCCAACAACCCTGCACACCTCGGCGGTGCAATCGATTCAGATGCGGCCGATAAAGCGGCTCGATTCATTCAGTTGTGCGATGCGCACGATCTTCCCATTGTGTCGTTGTGCGACACACCTGGTTTTATGGTGGGCCCCGAAGCAGAAGAAACCGCTCAAGTACGCCACTTCAGCCGCATGTTTGTCACAGCAGGCAGCATCACTGTTCCTTGGCTCACTGTGGTGTTACGCAAGGGTTATGGCCTCGGTGCGCAAGCCATGGCGGGGGGAAGTTTCCACGCCACATCGTTCACCGTGTCGTGGCCCACTGGTGAATTCGGCGGCATGGGTTTGGAAGGCGCAGTACGTCTTGGTTTCAAGAAAGAGCTCGATGCCATAGCCGACCCAGTTGAGCGCAAAGCATTAGAAGACAAACTCATTGCAAGTGCCTACGAACGTGGCAGCGCACTCAACATGGCTTCACACATGGAGATAGATGAAGTCATTGACCCGGCCGACACGCGCATGCGTATTGCCGGCATGCTGCGCAGTTACCCGCCTACCCCACAACGCACGGGCAAAAAACGCCCAATGATTGATACGTGGTAACTATTCCGCATCAGGTTTAAAGAGTGAATCAAGGACGCCATCTGCAGGAAGCGGAACGAGTTCTGCATTCACTTCAAGTTGGCTGGCAGATTTATCGTCGCAGAACTCACAAGTAGAGCCACCTTTACGCGAAACGAGAGGCGTGAGTTCAATGGTTCCTGAAGTTCCCGACCAACCACCAGTGGCTTGGCCTGGGGTGACGGCACCTTCTAGGTAAATCCAAGTTTCTTTCACGGGGTCAATGACCACGCGCGACAATTGATCGGGAAAGTTGCTGTCGTACACGATGATATTGAAAGTTCCATCGGCAGAGCGAGTAACACCTACAGGCAACAGCGCATGACCGGACGACTTCGTATAAATACCCATTGTGGCAAATACGCCTTTACGCATACCCCGCAAGGCTCCGTCGAGCACACCTTTAATTCCTTTTTCACGAATAACTGTGGTGTCGGCAACAACCTGCGGAGAAAACTGCGTAGCCCACCAATAGTTGATTTGCTTCAACAACTTCGGGTCGTTGGGGTCGAGGTCGGAAACCGACTTCGCACCAGGCTGCAGATCTTCTAACTTCACAGCACCAGCTGCGAGAAGCGCACTCATCACCACCATGCCTTCACAACGACCACCAGCAACCTGTTTGTTGAGTTTGTCGAGCTGAGCTTGTGATTCAGTTGTGAGCACACAGTTTGCTGCTGTACCTGTAACACACACATTTGCTGCGCCAAACAAGGTCACAAACTCATCGGCGTTAAAGGTGTCGCCTGTGTACTGATAGTTGCCCCAGTTGGCGAAAGAAAATTTGCTGTCTTGGCGATACCCAGAGTCAACACACAATTCTCCAGAACCAAATTCACTTGGCGCAGGGCCAGAGCAGGAAACATCTGATGTTTTTGAGCCGGCCTTAGCCGCAGAAGGTGTTTCCACAATGAGGTCAGCCAAGGCAGCCTGCGCATCAACTTTTCCACCACCGCTCGCGGCTCCTCCACCACATGCCAAAAGCACAACGCTTCCCACAATGACAGCTGAGCCCAATTGCACCCAGGTTTTACTCCGCGACATGATCATCCCTTAACCGGAGTACCGGCAGATGCCTTTTTACGCAATTCCTCATGAATCGCGATAGCGGTATCGAGACCCTTCGAGTATTTACCAGGAACCATGCGTGCAATTTCCTCAGGGCTGAAGCTCATGAATTCCTTGAAGGGAAGCTCTGATGGCAACATTGCTTCCAAGCTTGCCGAACCTGTGTGTGAGCCAATGAACATTGCTTCACGAGCAGAGTTCAATGGGTCGAGCATAAAGTTGATGTAATCGTAAGCAGCATCTTTATGACGAGCGCCCTTCACGATGCAGTAAGTGTCCATCCACAATTCCGTTGTCGGGGCACCTACTCCCCACTTCCATTTGCTCACATCTTGCCCTGCTTCTTGGAGAGCCAGCATGGCACGACGTGCATCGCCATTGAATGTCTGAGAGAGCGCATATGGGGTGTCGAGAATGACGCCTTGTGGCGCAGAGTCGAGACCACTGAGATGAGGTGCAAGTTCATTCAGCAAGAAGTTCTTGCATGCAGCCATTGCTTCTTCGTTGTCGTTGTCCCACTCAATTTCATTTGCCCAGAAGTACAACCCAGTGGAGTCAATTGGGGCATCAATAAGTGATGTCTTTCCACTTGCTTCACCCTTCGCTGCTTCAACGAATTCTTTCCACGTTGTGATGGGCTTTGTTACAACAGTGGAGTCGTACAACCAGCCCACAGTTCCCCAGGCCTTGCAAACGGAGTAGGTGTTTTTTCTATCCCATGGCTGATCGGTGTATTGGACATCGAGTTGATTGAAGTTAGGAATTTTTGTCAAGTCGAGTTGTTCAAGAAGTTCGCGTCGCACCATTTCAGGAATGAACATTCCAGTTGGTACAACGACATCGAATCCACTCTTACCATTTGCTGCCGTGAGCTTGGCAATGAGGTCTTCAGTAGAGTTGAAAATAGCGACCGTTGTGTCACCCCATGCGGCCAAAAGTTCTGGGTCGGTGTAGTCGGCCCAGCTGTAAAGGTTCATACGTCGCTCAACCAATGTTGATGCAGTTGGACCCGTGCTTCCGTAATAGTTGTACACCTTGTCGCCGCAACTTGCGAGCGCAGCAGCTGCTGCCGTTGCCCCAATTGCACCAAGAAATTTACGGCGAGACATCGCTGCTTGGAGTCGCTCGGTAATGCCTTCGGCTACCGATTCGTGGGCGAGGATTCTGATGGGTTCACGATCTTTTGACATGAAGAAAGACTAGTTCACACAGATCAGCAACTCAACAAATATGGTCGCTATTTGATCAGTAGCACCGACCTATTTTTAACAAAAGCATGCGCGGTTTCTTGTGTATTTCTTGTTGCTACAACTAGCTCCATAATGCGCTCCAAAAAAGAAAACCGGCGCTAGCAACTGAGTTGCTAGCGCCGGATCCCAATTCAATATTGATATCCCTCTCGATGAACTTGGGTTATCGAATGTAGATCGTACGGTTGTACGCAGAGACCCACGCACTGCCATTGGTGTTAAAGCCTATGCCCATGTTGAACGCACGACCCCAGCCACCCCAACCACAGGTCAGGTACCAGATCTTTACTCCCCACCAACTTGATGAAGTCCAATAATAGTTCCACCAGCATGATGGCCAGTTCCAGTCCATATACGCAGACCCACTCATGGAGATGGAAACGTATGGCGCGTTACTTGAAATGGTAAGCGAGGCTTGGAAAGACCAGCCAAAATACAGTTGCACGACGCCTAAATGGATGTGCTGCCCTGAGGACCACGGGCCAGCAGAAGCGGTGAACCTGAATGATCCGTCACCGTTGATGTTGCCCCACATGCGGAACGACGTACCAGCGAAGTTCAGGTTTGCGTCAATTTGGAAGTAGCTGTTGCCGCGGTAACGCTGGCCATTCCACCACGCTACGTTGCCGATCTTCACCCAGCCACCGGTGCTCACACCAGGCAAGTTGACGCCAACATAGATCGAAGTGTCGAAGGTTCCGTCGGCACCAACCCACAAGGAGCCGCTACCGGAGATGCCGGCGATATTCACGCTGACATCGGCATAGACGCCTGCTTGACCAGGCTCATTGGAGATGCGGAAGTTACCGCTACCGCCACCGATGCCCGCAGCATTGAGCGCTGCTGAACCCCTCATCGTGAAACGTGTTGTGCTTCCGGTCTTGTAGAAGTTTCCACTGAAGCCAACATTTACTGAACCCATCACAGTGATATTGGAACTCATCGAGAAGCCCCAGCTTCCACCGCTCTTGTATCCACTCACGCTGACTGATGCTCCGAATGCAACCAAGCTCAAGCTTCCTGAACCGGTGAAAGAGAAGTTTCCATCGGTACCAAACGAGCCAGCTACATACACGGTTCCACCGACATCACCGGCACCGATGACGAACGATGCGCTGAAGTCGCCATAGACCACGCCTTGAGCTCGGCCGATGGCTACGTTGCCAGTGGCTCCGAAACCACCGAGGTTCATGCCAATGTTGGTTGCTGCGAAACGGAAGTCACCAGCTGCAGCAGCAACTGATTGACCAGCGCGGTTGGTGATGTTGACACCCGAGCCTGCTTGCCACACCACTTGACCACCGATTTGAGCAGAGAAAACTCCGCCGACGTTAACGGTTCCCAAAATGGATACTTGGTTACCATCAATGCGACCTGTGACCGTACCAAGTGCATAACCCGCCACCGATGCAGCGGCGTTGAAGTTGAGCGTTGGCGCAGCGCCCCTTGAGTAGGCGAGGTCAAACGTTCCGTCAATGGTGACAACGTTCGCAATGATTCGTCGCGCTGTCAGGCTTGCTGTAAGTGACTGCAACTGATAGTTCGACATTTGCATGTTGAGTGACACTGCACCCGGGGAACCAAGAATGTTGAAATTACCCGAGGCGACGATGCTCGCAACACCCTTCAGTGGCTTCAAGTTCATCGTGACTTGCGCGTTGCTCACTTCAAGTAGCGAAGGAACAATGACAAGGTTGCTAATTGACCCGGTCATGTCGAGGAATGGTCCATCAGTGAGGTTCGCTCCTGCTTTACCACTCACCGACACCTTGGTATTGCCGATAGTGACACCACCGGCAAACGAGATGAAGTTCTCTGTTGGCGACACTTTGATACCCATTCGGGTCTCGTCAATTTTCACTGCTCCAACATTGAAAGAGCCAACAGACATGTCGGCAACAAGCGAGAACGGATTCGAACCAATACGAGCGTTCACCGACACATTGGTTCCAAAAACGGTTCCTACAAAGCCAGCAGAAACACCTGGCTCAACCACCACATTGCCCACCGTGCATCCGATTGGAGCAATGGTGATGTTCATGTAGGTAGACGTGAGTGCACCTCCAGCAATGCTTGCAACCTTGGCGGTGCCAGCAGAGATGGTCTTTTTGTCAGCACCTAATGTTCCGGCCTGCAATTGGAAACATGGCTTAGAGACATCGATGTTCGCAACGAGGCGAACCGCAACTCCAGCATCCATGTTTAAGAGCGAACGCCACGATGATGGCAACTGCGCTGTTGCGGCTATGCCGAGGCTTGGCAAAGGCATTGGTGCCGTGAGAGTGATGCCAACTTGAATAGCTGCTTCAGTCAGCGTGAGTTCACTAATGCCAAATGCGTTCGACCATGCAAATGGCTTGCCCGATTTCTGATCGGTGCCAAGGCTCATACTCAAACTAATACTTGTCGGAGTAACTGTTCCACGCATCTCCAGAGGAATAGGCGTTTCATTCGCAGCACCAGTGAGCATCTCGGCTTGACCGATCAAACTCATAGATGGTGTTGGCAAACCACTCACTTCAAAACCCAGTGCGGTGAAGCGCATTGAAGAGCCACCCGACTTGTACATGAACCAGTCATTGGGAGTTGGCAACATGATCTTCATCGCCGGCAACTTGCCGCCCGCTAGGTCTTTCAGCGGAATAGTGACTGGCACATTGGTCAGGTTTGGTTGCTTCAACATCTCGCGCAACCAACTAGGCACATTGAAACTGGCAATGAGCACTGGTGTTGCTTTCACAATATTGAGCTTCCCTAGATCTTCAGCTCCAGCTAAGACAACGCCCGTGGCATCGTACGACGACAGCGCGAAGGAGGCCTTCGACAATGTCATCCCCGGCACGGGAGTCCAATCTTTCATTCCCGCTGTGATGAGAACACCCTTTGAGCTAAACGCAGCGCCCATGCTCAAAGTAGTTCCCAACACATTTGAACTACCCGACACTCCGGCAGTAAGCCCAGCCGCACTCGAATAAGCAAATGTGAAACCTGGCTTAGTGATGGTGACACCAGATGCAATGTTGATATCTGTTGTAAAGGTTGCGCTCAGGCTGGCTTCGCCTTTGTTGAAACTTCCCTTCACTTCAGTTGGCCCTGTGAATCCGTTGCCAAGGTCAACAAAAAGTTTTCCTTGTGCACCAAAACCAATGTTGCACGGCGTTCCGATATTGCAGGTTGCGTTGATTAAAACACCAGGTTCAGTGATTTTAAGTCCGGGGAAAGGCACGTAATCGGTAATGGACTTAAAGCCAATACTCATTGTTTTCACATTGTCTTTACGAGCAACTGTTCCCGTTACTCCCTTCAACGGAATGGAGAACCCACTAAAAGGCGTCCAAGATGCTGTGGAGTTTTCAGGTGTTGCAACCGCAAATTCGTAATTCGTTGCACTTGTGTAGTTCAAGGTAAATGGCATCAGTAGCGCACCAGTATCGGTAGCTACCGATAGTTGCCCACTACCCTTCACCGGACCAGTCGTTGTACCACCCATGCGGATATCTAAACGATCAATCATGACACCCTTGATGACCTCAACAGGCGAGATCACTTTTGCAACAAGGGCATACTCCCAAGGCTTTGAACTTGCAGGCCGTGAAATGGATCCGGCGATCTCTACTTTGTCTGTCTTAAATGCTGCCGTCATGCTCAAAGCACCCGAGGCAAACGTCCATGAACCCGTAATTGAAACGGGCCCAAAGGTTGCAGTACCCGTCACTTCTTTGATCATCTCAGGCATTGGAAGCGAGAAGCTCAGACGTGGCACGTTGAGGCCAAGATTGATTGAAGGCAAGTTGAGGTTCGGCAAACTTGGCGACCAGTTGATGGACGGGATGCTGATTGATGGAGCTTTCAACATCCATGCGAACTTGCCAATATCAAAGTCGTAGTCAAAGCCAGGCAATCTGAACTTCGGAAACACACATTCCATCAAAACACCGGCACCGAAGGTCACTTCACAAGTTGTTTTTGTACCGAACAGTTCTACCGTTCCCGATAACTTCGCCGTGACAGAAGGTTGAGCTGTCTTCGTTGGTGTCGAGGCTGCAGATGTTGCCGTTGCAGGTGCTTTTACTGCAGGAGGAACCGTGAGCACGATTGTTGGTGATGTCAACTTGACATCTGCCGAGAAGACCATGTCAGAGAACTTTGCAGTGAAGACGAAAACACCAGCACTATCGAGGTTTGCTTCAACAGCAACACTGCTTAATGAGTCGATACCAATGTCGAACCCGAGAGTTCCTTTCACGTTGAACGTCGTTATGCACTTGGCACCTGTTGCGCAATTAAATGCAGCGTTCGCAGTCACTTTTTGTATCGTGATTCCAGGAACTGGATTCCAAACAACTGCCGACGACATGCCCATGAGCAAACTGGTTCCCGTTGCATTACGAGTGAACGAACCATTGACTTCACCAAGTACAAGCGGGTCACCACCACCCACTTCAAACGATGAACTGGTTGCCCCAACCGACAGCGTCACCGCATAGTCAGTTGAAGATTTGATAGCAAAAGTTCCCTTGACCGTGAGCACTGTTCCACCTGGAACGGTGATGCCTACAGCTCCGTTTCCACTGAGTGATGGCTTGCCACCGGGAACCGTGTTCCCAAACGTAAACGCGAAGTCTGTGAGTTGAACAACACTGTTGAGCTCAATTGGACGCTTCACTTTTCCGGTGAGGTTGTACAAATAGCTCTTCGAGAGATCAGCCGTATTGGTACCAGCTTTATTGCTGATGGTTCCACTTAGTTCAAAAGTGGGGTCAGAAAACAACGCCGCGAGCGAGAACTCACCGTTAGAGAAGTTCACTTCACCTTGAACAGCCAAATCGCTCGACTCTCCACTGGCACCCGTGAACTCTTTCAATGCTGATGGCATCGCTATGGCAACTATCAAGCGAGGCACTTTGGCGGAAAGTGGCACGGCCTTAAAGGTTGGCAACGAAGGCACCTTTGGCGTGAAGCTCGAAAGATCACGCAATGACCACACGAGCTGACCAGCTTTTAATACTGGGCCGTCGGCGCCAAAAGCTGCCAACTCTTTCACATCAGCACTGAGCAACACGTTCTCTTTGCTAAATGCTGCAGAGGCACTCACTTTTGTGCCAAATACATTCATCGAGCCCGTCATGGTGATGGACGTTGTTTGGTCTGCGGCACCCACTTTGGTAGCCGATATCGCAAGTGAAGCCTCCGAGAGCTCCAAGCCTGCTGCTACTTCAATGGAGGCAACTTTTGCGGTAAATGAAGCCGACTTCGCAGCGGTATCGAAACTACCTTCAAGATTTCCCGAACCGACTGTAGAACCTAAGGTGATTTCTGCCGTTGAACTGAGTTTCATTGCCAACGCACATGCTGCATCGGCGGCGCATTTAGCGGTGACCTCAATTGATGGCGACTTGATTTCAAGACCTGTCATCGGAGTTGAGTTACCTCCCACAACCTTGATGGCGATATCGCGCGCACCATTTACATTTGCGTAAGAGCCCGACGCACTCTTCAAAGGAATCACAACATCTTTTGCAGCAGTCCATGACCCATTCGGCGTTGCTGCCAACACCTTCAAAGAGTGATTCTTCTCATCGGTGTACGACAGTTCGGTCGTGAGTTCAAGTGCTGAAGGCGCCGTTCCAATGGTGACAGTACCCGAACCGGTAACAACTCCAGTTTCGTTACGTGAAGCCGACAGCGCATTCAATACAAAACCTGGGGTCAAAGTGACTGGGCCCGTGAGCGAACCTGAGAGGTTGACCAATACTTTTTTAGCGGTTTCGGTTTTGGTGACCTTGCCAGCGAAATCGACGACGACGCCAAACAAGTTGACAGCATTAGTCATTGAACCTTCAAGGGCGAACGTGCCATTGGTGGAAATTGCACCATAAACACGAGCAGTTGGCGTTTTGCCGTTAACAGCTGTGCTCGTTGCTTCTGCATCGAGCGATACAGCTTTCGTGCCTTCTGCATCAATACTGAAACGAAGTGCCGACGACGCGGTGTAACCAGCTGGCAACTTCAAGAATGGCATCGATGCGGCGATGATTTCGCCCTCGAAAGCACCAATTGCCACGCCAGCACGAGAGAACGGAATGAACAAGCCCACTGCATCGGTTGTTGCTATTGCAAACTGAGGAGAACCCCAGTCTTCGGGCGCAGTAAAGCGTGCGGTACGAATGGTGAGGCCGGCGGCCGACACTGATCCAGATGCTCCAGAAACGGCGAGGTAACTACCAAGCGAGAATGCGGCATCAGAAAATGAAACCTTTGAAGCTGCTGTACATGTAGAGCTCGTCACAGCAAATGAAGTGAGGTCTAAACCACTAATACCAATGGCATCAATGGTGGCCTGCAGACCAGTCAAAGATTTATTTGAAACTGCAGCGACGAAATCACAAAGTGGAGCAGGTGCTCCACTCGGTGCAAGCCGCAGCACAACCTGGTCAGACGCTTTCGCGCCAGATGCATCGGTTGCCGTCACCAACAAGGTGGCAGAACCCACCGCACCAGTAGCAGCGACAGTTACCGATGGAGATGTCGCATTACTCAACGTAAGCGTTGTGCCTGAAACTTGGGTCCAAGCGTAAGTGACAGCCCCTGCACCAGTAGCAGTTGCATTCAAGGTAAATGCACTAGCCGTGTCGACAACAATTGGACCATCACCTTCGGTGATGGCAGCAGCAACAACAGCTGTGCCACCACTACCAACAACGACGGTAATAATTTCAGAGGCCTTCAGGCCACGTGAGTCGGTTGCTTCAACACGCAATGAAATGGTGGTGTTCTCTGCAGGTGCAGTGAACGCCAACGTTGCCGTGTTTGTCACTGCAGATGCAATGACCGACGGGTTCGGACCAGAAGCCTGCGACCATGCATATGCAATTACACCGACACCAGTTGCGGTAGCGGTGAGGGAAACCGCACCACTTTGGGCGACAGTGACTCTCGAACCGCCAAATACGTTTCCGTTAATAGATACTCCGGTATCGGAAGTTGTGGTGAAAGTGGCATCACCGGTTCCCGAGGTTGGGGCTGTTGCACTAAGAGCGCGAGTCGAAGCAACCGATTGCTTCGGTACGCGACGCAAAACAGATGAACCACTTCCACTTGCTGGTTTTCCAGTTGGACCCTCAACAGTGGTGAGAGGAACAACCACAATTGAAGCGCGCACTGTTGATGAGGCTCCGCCTTCGGTTGCAGTGACGTCGAACAACAAGGTTGTATCGGCCGTCACTTTTGGCGTAATCAAAGAAGCCGTTGGCCCAGTTGATGGAGAATTTTCAAACCATTTCGCAACTGGAGTGACTGTTTTACATTCACCGTTTGACGCCTTCACGTCATCTGCGGTGGTGCACAACTGCTTCCATGAATAGACGGCGCCATCACCATTGCCTTCAGTGGATAACAAAATTGTTGATGGAACTCGGTTGCCTTTCACGTCAACTAGTTGATCAACAATAGTTTTTGGACCTTTTACCGTGAATGCAAGCGCCGGGCGCAACGCAACAGGCAACTGTGATGCACGACCAGCAGCAATATTGCGCGAGGTTGCTACAAGCGATGCAGCCTGCAAATTGAGAGTCGTAGTCTTTTTATTCGTTGACACATAATTAATGCTGAGTGACGGCGAATCGGCTCCAGCCTTCAGCGCAGCATTACGTGAACAAATGGTGAATCCAGCAGCAAGTGCGCTCGCTATACGTGCACACTTCCACGATTCACCTTTAATACCCGTGATGCGACCATCTTTGATACCAGGCACTACAAGAAACTGTGATGAGGCATCGGCATTGCCACTGTTTTTAATGTTCAGTGTTGCAACGGCATCACCTCCTGGGCGAGGCCCAGCCGGAGCGATGAATGAAGGAACGAGGTCAGCAGCAAATTCGGTGATTGCAACTGTCATGCCAAAACGAGCAACAGGTGCTTGCTTAATGGCAACAAGCATTGCGAATACTGGCCATTCCGGTGAACCAACTTTTGCTTTCTCTGATGCGCGAACCGTGAGGTTTAACACAGGTGTCGCTGCATCTGGCGCGATGGCTGATGCCAACTTTATTTCACATCGAATAGCAGGGCCTGCTTTTTTCAATGCAACGGCAGGCGTTGAAGTACTTGGAGCAACAGTTGTTGAATCTTTTAGCGCTGTCGCGACCTTTGTAGCTTCGGCTGGCATATCAACTTTTGGCATGGTTCCATTACCTGAAACGCACACCCACTTGCCGGCTGCTGCAGTATTGATTTTCTGGCTATCAAGAGTGGCGCTATAAGCACCCGCTGAAGCGAATGCTGCACCACTGAAGATGGCGGTGTCATCAACAAATTGTTCAAAACGAACAATGGAACCTGCCGCAAGTGCCTTGCTCCCTTGGTTCTTTACGCTAAATGCGTAACTTGAATCTTTACCAATCAATACCTTGGTAGCAGAACCATCAGATACTGCTTGAACCACGCCTTTTTCATCAGGACGTGTGAACACGAGGCCCGGCATCGGTGCTGGCAAGGGCTGAACGACAAGAGTGTGAGCAACACGGTTTCCAGCTTTGTACTTTTCGGCCTCGTTAGCCGCAGAGATTCCTGCGATGACCTGAGCGGGACCGGCTTCTGTTTCTTCAGTGGTTCCAACAATGATTGAGACTGTTTCTGGTTCATCTGAATCCATTTCGGCCTTTACACACTCTTGCGCTGTGCCACCGTCACCAGCAGCCTTGTCAGGAGTTGCCGACTTGCAGGTCCAACCAATAGTCCCGGCATCAAGACCCTTGAACGAAAGACCTTTACGCATACTGAACAAAAGACGTGCGTCTTGAGCTGGGCCGTAAGCCGAGCGCACAAGCGCATCAACAATCAGTGAACCTGGAGGCGAAATACTGCTTTCTTGGTCACGAGGAACCAAACGCACCGCAAGGTCAGGCTGAGGAACTTTAGTAACGTTCACCGACAATGTTTGGCTTCCCTCAATAGGTGTGATTTCCTCTTTTTCGCCTTCCTTAATAAGAGCGGGGTCGATGACTGTGATTGATTTCGAGGTCACCTTCCAGGTGAGTAACTTCTCGCTGATAGGGGCGGTTTTACCAACGCGACCGTCGATAATCAGCGCGTCGGTGAATGTGCCAGCCTTAATATCTCCACCGGTACGTGTGCACGTCTTTGGCGATGCGACACTGTCACAGGTCCAACCAGCACCGCTTACTTTAATATCTGTGAGAGCGAGTGCAGGGGCAACAACATTGGAGAAGATAACTTTTCCAGACTGCGCTTCAGTACCTTGTGGCAAAAAACGCAACTCCATATGGAATGGGCCACCGGGGAACACTGGCCCGTTGATTTTTGAATCGATATACACACCCGCGAAACGAGCTTCCTCTTCACCAACACGTTTAGTGGAACCCAACTTGGCGGTGTCATTTGGGTCAAAACCTCGCAACTGAGCGACGGTCTCATTATTCGCAGGGTCAACGTCACCAGTCTTATTAGCGGTGACGCTGAGGTGAGCCACTTTTTTTAACACGGCGTAGACGGCTGGCAAGTCACTGCCTTTTGACTTGGCCTCTGCGTCGACGTCGAATTCTGGGACAGGAATCACCGCATCAGCAGCAATGTCGAATCGAAGGTCAGCCTGAGCTCTCAGGCCCACCTTCAAAAGAGCATTCTTGATTCCCTTGTCGGTTTTCTCAACCCAGACGCATTGAAGGCCATTGCAATCCCAACCAAGCGCACCCACTAAAGAGTCGGCAGCGATGATGGGACTGACGTCGAGGAGTTTCACGAAGGTTGGCAAAGAGTTCAATGCGAACGACACTGGCGACTTGGCGCCTGCATCTTCATTGCCAAAGTTGCCCACATGGACAACACCCATCAGAACGGTATTTGGAATTACTGCTCCGGTAAGTACTAACGCTGCACTGAGATCGGGGCCACTCTTTTTCTCACCGACTTCTCCTTCGGGAAAGTCTTTTACATCAGGCTTCGCAGCATCCGCTGGTGGCTGATCAATGCCATTCGTATCGGTTGGCCCTGTGTACAACGGAAGAATTGTTGTATCGGCGCTTCCTGGGATGGTTGTTGTAGCAGGCAACGTTGTGGTGGGACCCTCAGGCACCGTTGTGGTGGAAGATTCTGCTGGAATAGTTGACGTAGATTCATCGGGGCTCGATGCAGACGCCGGCAGAGCTGAGGTTGCAGCCATGGCAAAAGCACTCAGCAGCGCTACTCCATTACGTACGAAATGACGACTGTTGATTTTCATGATGCACATCCTGTTGAAGCGAAACCGGTGAGAGTTCGGGTAGTACCTGAGCTAGAAAAAACTGGGCGGTAGGCCGGAAGACCCACCACAACACGATCAAGAGCAGCTCGCTGCCTTACCAGCGCAGCGGTTTCAGCCGTCGCACCTTTCAAAGCAGCAGCTACTCCATCTATTAACTGGCGGGGGCCGCCATTACGTAAAGCCGACGCGCAATCGCTGGTTGACCACACTTGGTTTTTCCATTTCAACTCAGCGGCACCAAGCGAAACGTTTTTACATGTGGAAGCGGTGGTTCCTGCGCACGACAACAACAAGTCACGAATGGCGTTGCCCGTCGCAGCGGCTTCAATATTTCCTGGCTCGCCAACGAGTAGCTCGACTCCCCAACCATTGCCAGCAAACTCGCCCACCTTGGTTGCTGTGAGGTCTAGGCCTCGAATTGATTTAATTCCTGAACCGTCAAATTTCACTGAAGTGACTTCTTTAATAAGCCGTTTTGTTTTCACTGTCACAAAAGCACAATTGTCACACTGCAAAGAGCCGGCAGTTGTGGTGATGGTCCAACGTAATGTCATTGGCGTTGAACCCACCCACGAAGCCGCAGCCACTGTGAGGACACCAGAGGCATCGGTGCGCAACGCAGTGCTTACAGTTCGCGATGGATTCGACTCAAGACTCGCTTCAACGGGAAGGATTGGTCGTGGGGCGCCAAGGTCGTCGGTTGAAGCAAGATACGTTGGCGAGAAGTTCCCCGGATCTACAACCTCTACAGCTTTAGCAACCGGAACAACTTTTTCTTTTTCAACGGGTGCAACTGTGTCTGTTGTTGCATCTGGTTCCGTTGACTCGTCGGTTGGTGCTGCGCCTTTACTTGGCAACGTGTCAGTTGGCGCTGCGCCTTTACCCGGCAACGTGGAATTTGGACCCGCAGGAGTGGAAACGTCCGTGTTGTTTTGAGACAAGGTTGTTGGTGAACCCGATTGATCTGAACTTGAACCACCGCACGATGCCAATGCAATAGCGGCAAGCACAAGGCCAGCTACTCGAACTGTTCTTGAACTCATTTTTCTACTCCACACTTCTCGTTAACAAACTTTTCAATAGCGACTGTTGCTGCATCAATTTCAGGTGTTGCAAATTTTTCGACGACCGCATCGAACGACTTCAGTGTTGGGTCGCTCGTCAGCGCTTCGGCCATTGCAGTGGCTGCATCAGCAAGAGTTTGAGATTCAGCTTTCACAGCGGCGGGGGCAATTGCAGCTGTGCTGCTCAAGGCCGCGGCAAGAGCGGTGATTTTTTTAGTGATGGCTGCAGCATCATCGGTGGCTTCAATTTGAGGAAGATCGGAATCATTTGCATTTGCCGACTCACAAAACTTTGCGATGCCCGCAGTGTCGTCACCGGCAATGGTTGAAACAACCTCTGCATCACCGTCAACATCTGTTCCTGAAGACGAAGAAGAAGACCCGCCACATGCAGCAAGAAACGACAACCCAACGACTAATGCACCACTCACTAAATGACCTGTTGCTGAACGCCTTACACCCACCCGAGTACCTGATCTCTCTCAACAAACGTGCTAACCCACGTAAGATAGGTCTCAACGCCCGTCGGCTGGCCTCAGGAAAAGGCAAAAACGCGTTCTTTGACCACTCATGCTCACCAAATGACCATGAACCGCCTGCTGTAATACGAAATCTTGTCAAAGGCTCCCTGTGGGTCGGCGCGTTGTCGTATTCTCTCCATGTGCGGAACCGACGTCTTTTCACCAAAAGAATGCTCGGTGTTTCCTGCCTCATTCCCGCGCTTTTGTCCTGTGGAAATGCCTCTTCCCAGGAACCAGCACCCACCGCAGCAAGCCCCACGACGGCGGTCACTACTTCGACCCCTGAATGGAAAAAATGCGGCGATATTGAGTGCACCACCATCTCAGTTCCTTTTGACTACGCCAGCCCTGAACTCGGATCTTTCACTCTTCCCCTCACCCGGCTTCGCGCCCTCGACGACGACCTACGCCAAGGTGTACTTCTGGTCAATCCAGGCGGCCCCGGGGCCCCCGGCACTTCGCTTGCTCAAAACGCGGCCTACTACTTCAGCAAAGATCTCATGACCCATTTCGACATCGTTGGCTGGGACCCACGTGGAACGGGAGCCTCGACCCCCACTTTCGATTGTGGCGACTCGTACAACGACTTCTTTGCCAACGAGCGCACTGTGGCTTCAACGCAAAAATTTGTTGATGTGTGCGCTGTAGAGAACCCCAAGACCATTTCATTCATGTCAACTGCCGCATCGGCTCGCGACATGAACGCCATTCGCCTCGCGCTCGGCGAAGAGAAGATTTCTTACTTCGGCTTTTCATATGGCAGTACCTTGGGCGCCACTTGGGCAACGCTTTTCCCCGACACCGTTCAAGGTGCCGTCTTCGATGCGGCCGCCGCACCCAACACATCTAGCGCCGAGCGCCGGCTCGTGCAAGCTGCAGGTTTCGAGAAACAACTCTCTGCATTTCTTGCCCAGTGCTCTCAAAACTCGTCGTGTGCTTTTCATAACAATGGCAAAGCCGAGCAAGCATTCGATGATCTTGTGAAGACTGAAGCCACTGTCAATGCAACTGTTCTTATTACTGCAACCGCTTCTTCGCTCTACGACGACAGCGCATGGGAAGACCTCGCCAAAGCCCTCAAGAGTGCACAAGACGGCGATGGGCAGCTCGTGCTCGACCTTTATAACTCGTACTACTACCAAGATGCTGGCTATGAAGACAGCCGCAATGTTTCAGAAGCATCAATTGCAACCATTTGCGACGATGAAACCAAACGCTTGTCAGTTGCAGAAGTTGCCTCCCAACTTCCCGCTTTCACAAAAGCTGCTCCGCGATTCGGAAACTTCTTTGGTCGCGACTACACCTGTTCACTCTGGCCAACATCGGAATTGGCGCTACAGCAGGTGCAGATTTCTTCACCTGCACCCATTGTGGTCATCGGTTCTACCAATGACCCTGTTACTCCCCTGGCTTCATCTCAAAGTATGAGTGCTGCATTAGAGAATTCCCGTTTCGTTAGCGTCAACTCCTCGCGTCACACGAGCTACTTAAAAAATGATTGTGCAACTCAACTTGTTGATGCGTTTCTCATTCAGGGAACTTTGCCCCCTATGAATACTCTTTGCTAGCCCACAACCGTATCTTCAGATTTCCCCATGGGAACTTCACCAGTATCACTTGGAGAGCCCCCGATTGAAGTACTGCTTTTGGAAACCGACTGCGGCGCTATTGTTTCAATGTCATTTTCAAATTCTTCAATGACTTTTTCATCTAGCACTTCAACTTTATCTATGTAGTCGTGCTCGACAATGTGGTGAGTTGTCTCATCATAAGACACCTCTACTTCATCAAACACACCGTCTTCATCTATTCCGGTTTCAATGTCTTGCCATACCAACTTGCCCGATTCATCAAGTAAGTCGACCTCTGCAGTTCCATCGGAATGTTCAATGAAGTCGAACTCTTCAGAACCATGCATATCTACAAGATCTTCTTCCTCGCCAAACGCCTCATCAATGGTGAATTCTCCAGAACCATGAACTTTGAGAGAGAACTCTCCGTCAATTCCGGAAAGATCTTCAGTGGGAAGTGGGATATCGAGTTCATCAATTTTCTTTGTGCCTTTGAGTTCAAACGCAGACTGATCGGGTCCTTCAATTCCTAAAACAAAAGGTACTTCCGTCGCAGCGCTATCTAATATCTCTCCAATGACTGGCTCAATTTTTACGTCTCCTACTGTTGGCTCAATATCGACAATGGCGCCCGTACCAAAATTGCCGCCGAGAAATGGCTGAATAGTGACCCCAGGAATTTGGCTTGATAAATCACGCGAGTCCACTGTGTGATTGCCAACATGCACCAAAACGGCCGCCTTCGATACACCTCCCGTGGTGATGAGCACTTCAGTGTTGTGCGCATTGCTCTTCGTTTGTACTTTCGTCGGGTTAGCCCACGGCGCAGTTGGCTTCACAGCTCTATCGGCCATAAGAGTGAGGTCCATAGTTCCTGTGCCGCCACTCCACACCTTTGCTGAAGCGCCAGCATTGACAGCAGCCATGCTGTACGACCATGATTCCGCAGTTTTATCTATATCGATATGAGTAATTGTGTCGGGGTAATTATTGTCGTAAGTGGCGATACGTACATTGTTCCCCCCATCGGTCAATACCGCGATTGGCGTTACTGCGTGTCCGCCACCATTGGCATAAATTCCTAACGTTGGTCCGGCGTGGTTACGCAAAGCTTCAGCCACTTTTTCCGCAATGCTTGATGGGCTAAGAACGCGAGACTTCGCCGTTACGGAAGACACTTCAGGGAATGTTTGAGACACCCACCAACGCGCGATGGACTCACCAACAGGCAGCTGATCTTTCATCAATTCCGCTGTTACTTTTGCCCCATCTTGCATCATGGCTGCAGTTTCACCACCGGTAAATACTCGTTGGCTGAGCACCGCCATGCCTTCGCAGCGGCCGCCGGCAATAGCAACATTCATTTCATCTATCCACTGTTTCGCCGCGGGAAATTCAACACAGCCGTTCGTGGTATCCATGCATACTGCTTCTTTTCCGAAGATAGCAACAGCGAGGCTTGCTGTAAACGCATCTGTGGTTGGTGCACCACCCCAGTTAGCAAAACTAAAACCATCGGTTGCCGGCGCAAGTCCGCTATCGGCACACACTTTAAATTGCGCTCCAACACCTAGATCTGCCCGTGGCGCGTCGACACACTCCGTCAGCCATGCTGCAGAGTCGAGCGTTGTTTCACTCGCTACTGGAGCAGTACTCGCGCTAGAGCCGCCGCCTCCACATGCCGCAAGCAAAGTTGCCGCTCCACATAGGGCAATTGACCGCAAATACCTTCGTTGCTTGTACATCGCTCCATCTTAGTGACGGTTAGCGAACGTACATTTCAAAGGCCATTGAACGGTTGAGACCATTCGATTCGGTGCAGCAGAAAGCGCCATCGCCAGCGGAGTAATTTCCCCAATTGAGCCCTAGGCCACCCGTTGCATCGTCAGACCCGCGAGCACCATTCGGGAAGAGGCCTCCACCGTTTTCATTCCAGCCGAAACCCCAACGAGCTTTATAGTTGTCGTTCCAGTTGAAACCGTAGAAACGGATATCGCGCTGGCGAGTCCACACCCGCGTGTCGAAGCCTGAGTACAAGTAGGCATCACTGATGAATTGCTCCGTCGGATCACTAAAGATCTGCAGCGGAGTCTTTGGCCCATTCGGAATGGTTTGCTTCCATGTCCAGCCATAACTTTGCCCAGTAATGCTGCCTCCGTTAAGACCTGCATCTGGGAACACAGCCAGCATGCTGGTTGCTGACATGTAGTTGAAGGTGTCGAACTTGGCATTGGTTGCATCGGCAGTCACGTTGGCTGCATTGCCCACATTCAAGTTATTCGATGTGGTCCAGTAATTCGAGCTGTAATAGAACGTCTGGCTATTGCGCGGCGCTTTCATTGCCATAGTCCAACCGCCACCATCCATAGCTGAATCCATTAGGCAATAGACCTGAGTATTCACCACAGATCCACCCAAACTGAGAGCAATGGTATATACGCCGTTCGTGTTGGTACCCGTTGAGTTCTTAATGTCGAGGCACGAGCGCTTGATTTCAAATGAACGAATAGGTCGTACCTGGAAACCTTGGGCTTTTACGTGACCCGACATTCCACCATCGGGGAAGCCAAGACGTTTTGCGAATCCACCATTTTCTTCAGAAGATGACCAATAGGAAGCGTTTGCAAAGCCGCCAATAGTTGTACGCGCAGCGAGCATCGCTGTGAGTTCGTCGAGCGACGGCAAGTACCAGTCGCCATAACCGTTGTTCGTATAGTCAGCAGCACTTTGTCCTGCTCCCGATGTGCATGCCGTATCCATGGCAACTGTGTTTGCTTCACCAGTTCCTATTGCGTATCCATTCGCACCGGCAATTGAAGTGGTGTCGTCATTGCACCAAGCCATGCTCGATGAAAGATCTGCTGCTGCAGCCTCAAAGAACTTGCCCGTGGTGTTGCCCGTTGAGGAAGGCAGCAAGAAGATCTTCCCGCCACCAGGGCCAACGTCGCCAATACGGCATTCGCCACCATCGGCACATAGTGCGCCAATGCTTAAGGCAACTGTGAGGCTTGCACCATTCCAGAAACCGCTCGCCGCAAGTGTTGCAGTGATTGTTGTTGTACCAGCTCCGACAATCGTGACAAGGCCAGAGGTGGAGTTGATTGTTGCGGCCGAAGTGTTGCTGCTGCTGTACGTCACAGCGCCAGGGCTATTTGATGACGTTGGAGCGGTCACAGTGAACGGCGCATCGTCGGCACGGTATCCGGAGCTGGGCAATGCCAACCCGCTGAACTGTGGCGTGCCGTTGCTGACACTGATGGAGTTGGTAACCGCAACTGGAGCCTTGAAAACACCCCATGCACTTTGTGTGGCGGTAATGGTGAATGAGCCGGAGCCAACAATGCTGACCCGACCAGTATTGGCCTCAATTGTTGCAACCGACGTGTTGCTACTGGTGTAGTTGATTGTGCCAAAGCTCGTGAAACTGCCACCCATTTCGTTGATGCCAGTGCTTGATGTGCTCACATAGAAGTCGGCAGCGCCATAGGCCATGGAGTTTGAAGGAACTGAAATTCCGGAGAGAGTTGGCGTGAATTTACGACGATCTGTCTTGGCGAAGAACCGCACAGGGCGCACGCGAGTAGCAACTGTCTTTGCTGGGTAGGCCAAAGTGCCATCAGCCATATTGACCGTGATGACATCGTTTTGGTCTTGTTCATTAGAGGTCATGTACTGCGCGGCCGTCAGGTCACCAACGTTGTTGGCATACAAACTTGTTCGCATCAACTGCACGAGACCGATGTTGGGAACTCCCCAGCCCGTCAACCCATTCGCGGAATAGTTGTGCGCATCGAGACCGCCGCCAGTTGTGCAATTACGACGCTGCGCAACAGATAACCAACTCGCATTGTCAACCAAGCGATGCGTTGGATGCGTTCCACCAATCAATGTTGCTGCTTTTGAACCACTGCACCACACGGCTGGCGCAACATCGGAAGGAGCTACCTCAACATAGTCGTACTCATTAGATGTATCGGTGTTGACGTAAATAATGTAACCACCAGCAGGACCGATGTCACCAACTGCACATGACAATCCCAATTGGCAATCGGTGAGAGGAGCAAAGGCGCGAATGGGTCGCACTACCCCAGACCAATCTTTGCCATCGCCACCTTGGTTGCCGTCTGCGAAGTTTTGGTCGAGTGCACCATTGGTTCCACTTTGCGAAGAACTCCAATGCCAATCTGCAGCAAACCCTCGAGCACTTGGTGCACTGCCTCCGCTACAGACAACCGATGGACCTGCTTGTTGTCCGGTGTTGCGTGCGTATTTGCACAATTCGTTCAGTTCGTTTTTAGATGACACATACCAATCGGATGTGTTGTTGTTCGTGTAGCTCACGGCGTAAGCCGCAGCCGAACTTGCTGCGATATTCCCCGACTGGGCGGCGATGGCAACAGTATTTTGACGACCATCACCAATTGCCGTGCCATTTGCACCCGACACGGCCAATTGCTGATTCGCCCCTGTTGCCCATGTTCGTGAAACTTGTGCTGAGCTTGGCGCAACCTCAAGGTAACGACCCCATTGCTGATTTGAGCCAGCGTCGTAGAACACTTTGCCGCCGCCAGGGCCCGTATCGCCAATGCTGCACAGGCCGCCTGCTGCACATGCGGTGTTGACGGTCAGGGTCACTGTTGACGTCGCACCGCTGTACTGGCCTGTACCGCCAATGTTTGCGGCCAACACTGCCGTGCCTAAACCTTCAATATGTACGAGGCCTGTTGTTGCATTAACTGTTGCGACTTCCGTATTCGAGCTGAAGAAGCTAATAGCGCCCGCACGACTAGATGATGGCGGGTCGAGTGTGAAATCGGCGCTGCCTACTGTGTAGCGAGGACTTGGCAGCGTCAACGCGCCAAGAGTTGTTGTTGTCGGAATGCCCGACAGCAACTGCGTTATGTCGACCGGAGTATTTCTGTGTGTTTGGGTTCCATCCCCTAGTTGGCCCCATTCGTTATAACCCCAACACTTCACATTGTTGCCGGTCACTGTCGCACATGTTGATAGCGACTGGCCGGTTTCTATAGAGGTGACGCCACTACTGAGACCCACCACACTGACGGGCACATTGCGACTGCTATTGGTGCCATCACCAAGTTCGCCTTCATTATTGCGACCCCAGCACTTTGCAGCGCCCGTAGTGAGACGAGCACACGTATGTTCCCAACCAGCTGAAATAGATGCAACGTTCGCACTCAATGTGCTCACGTCGGTCGGCACCGAACGATATGTATTTGATGCGTCACCTAATTGCCCGTAGTCGTTTGCGCCCCAGCACTTTGCAGCACCTGTCGTAAGCACTGCGCAGGTGTGGTACAAGCCAGCGGAGATTGAAGCAACACCTGAGGTGAGTCCAGTTACTTGAGTTGGCACATTTTTTCTGCCCGTGGCCCCGTCACCCAATTGCTGCTGGTCATTGCTTCCCCAACACTTCATAGAACCGGTGTTGAGAAGCGCACAAGTGTGATACAAGCCGGCATCAATGGCGACTACTCCCGATGACAAGCCAACGACTTCAGACGCTGCTTCCTGATCGTTATTTGTGCCATCGCCGAGTTGGCCGTACCCGTTGTAGCCCCAACATTTCACACCGCCATATGCCATGAGCGCGCATGTATGCGCATAGCCCGAGGTAATTGCAGTTACCCCAGAGGAGATACCCGTACCCAATCCGCCATGACCACCCCAGCCCCAACACCTCACGGCGCCAGCGGTGGTCAGAGCACATGTGGCGTGGTGTGCTTCAGCAATTGCTGCAATTCCACTAGTGTAACCGGGCACGTTGACAGGAGTTGTTTGCACTCCGCTTGCGGCCGAGCCAATTTGCCCCCAGCCGTTATAACCCCAACACTTTATGCCACCTGCTGTGGTAAGCCCGCAAGAGTTGTGATACGCCAATGACAGTTGAGCGATAACTGGCGCAAAAGCGAGCGACACATACGCCGTTGCCGCATCGTGAGTAGATGTCGCAGATTGAGTGGCCATCAGCAGAGTTGAGCCTCCACCAAGAATGGTGACCTCACCCGTCGTGGCATTGATTGTTGCCGAGTTGGGATTAGTGCTAGCGAAGGTGAATGCGCCTGCGCGTGAAGAAGTTGGCGGTGCAAGTGTGAAACCTGGGCTTGTGGCCGTATACCCAGAGCCAGGAAGGGCAAATCCGCTCAATGTGGTGATGCTCAATTGAGGAGCAACGATGCCACCAATGTTCGTTGGTGACACTCGTTGCGTTGTTGATGCATCGCCCAGTTGCCCTTGTGCGTTATAGCCCCAGCACTTTGCGGCTCCATCAGTCATGAGTGCACACGTGTGGAAACCAGCAAGAGCTGCAGACACTGCTCGAACTGATGTGCCCAAGCCCGAGATGTTGACGGGATAGTTCGTGGTGGATGTATTTCCATTCCCGAATTGCCCATTCACGTTAGAACCCCAGCACCACAATGCGCCAGAAGTCTTCACAACACAGGTGTAGCGCTCGCCTGATGAAATTGATGCAGTTGCATCGGTCATTCCATAAACCGATACTGGCGCGTTCGTGCCGTTCCAGTTGTTGCTCCCCAACTGGCCGTCGCCGTTATAGCCCCAGCACTTCACAGCGCCTGTGGCCAACGATGCACACGTGTGATACATGCCAGGAGCCACTGCAATAACACCAGCATCAAGGCCATCTACATCGGCTGGCGTGCTGCGGTCTGAGTTAGTGCGGTCACCAAGTTGTCCGTAGCCATTCCAACCCCAGCAAAATAACGCACCTGTGTTTTTTACCGCGCACATGTGTTGTCCACCAGCAGCAAGAGCAATAACACCACTCGTCATACCGCTCACATCAACAGGTGTGTAACGACTCGACCCTGTTCCGTCGCCAATTAATCCCCAGCCGCCGTAACCCCAGCACTTCACGCCGCCTACAGAAGTAAGTGCACAAGATGAGTAATTGGTGGTCACCACTTTGACTGCAGTGGCATTCAATCCAGAAACATCAACGGGGGTGTAACTCGTGTTCGTGGTGCCGTTGCCTAGGTTGCCCCAGTCGTTGCGACCCCAGCACTTCACCGAGCCGGAGTCTGTTACTGCGCAACTGTGCCAAGCGCCTGAGCTGACCGATGCAACACCAGAGGACAAACCAACAACGCCCACTGCCGTCGTACGGTCGGTATTGGTGTTATCGCCGAGTTGTCCGTAGTTGTTCTGGCCGAAGCATTGTGCAGCACCCGTCGTGGTGCGCATGCAGGTGAAGTAGCTTCCTGCACTAATTGATGTAGCAGTTGTGGCTTCAACGGTGAGAGTTGCAGTGATTGTTCCTGCTGCGTACACCGAAGTAGCGAGTTGAGAAGCGGTAATGGTTGTACTTCCAATGCCAACAATAGTGACTGCTCCGGTAGTGGAGTTCACTGTGGCCACCGATGCATTTGAACTGGTGTAAGTGAAAGCGCCATCGCTACTTGTTGCAGGGGCAGTGAGGTTGAACGCTGCTGCACCGTACGTTTTTACGGGAATGGTGAAGCTATTCAACAATGGGTCACGCAATACCGTGAGCGAAGTCGTTGTGGTTGAAGCGTTGTAATTACCAGTCGCAGCTTGTTCTGCCGTAATAGTGGTGGTGCCACCACTTTGCAATGTGATGAGGCCGGTTGTTGAGTCAATTGTGGCAACAGATGGGTTCGAGCTGCTGTATGTAATGGCACCCGCACTTGCCGACGAAGGCAACGTGGGAGTGAACGGCAAGTCGCCAAGAGTCTTTGTTAGGCCACCACCGGTGAAGTAGTAACCAGTTCCATTGTAAGTAGCAGATCCACCTGGCGGCGTGAAATAGACGTTCATGACATCGCCACCACCGGCTTCGCCGAACTGAATACGTATGGGGTACTCAGCTCCTGCACTTAATGTGATGTTTCCACAACGTGTTACCACACCATGCGCACCACCATTGTTCACAACTGCATTCGCAGTTGTGAATCCAGATGTTGCTGTAGCTCCCAACCACAAATGGCTTGCATCATCAGAAGCCGTACAGAAGTTGTATGAACCACCAACGCTTGCGCGGAAAGTGCCCAACCATTGCCAACTGTAGTTGTCGGCACTACTGGTGAAGTTCTGAATGCTGGTTGATGTAACGGTCTGGCCGTGACGCGTTGCAGTTGCAAACCAGTTCACATTGTCGGCGTAATAGTTGACGTAACGAGTGCCTGCAAGGCCTGAAGTCATTCCACCGAACCCGCTGAGTGCCGCGGTTGCCTTGGCAACTGTCAATACCGACGTAGCTGACCGTGCCGTGTAGGGCGAAAGGGCATCTTGTGAAGCAGTGATAGTGGTAGAACCGGCGCCAACAATAGTGACCTGACCAGATGAGTTAATAGTGGCGACACTCATATTCGAACTCGTGAAGCTAAACGCACCACCACTTGGTGACGACGGTGGAGCCATAGTGAATTGTGCATCGCCAAATGTTTTTGCAGGGGCAACGAATGATCCGAAGCTTGGCGTTGCAGAGGTGATTGTGAAGGTTGCGGTAATGCTCGACGACACGTACAAAAGGTTTGCAGCCTGTGTTGCACGCACCTGAACCGAACCTGGGCCAACGACTGCAATAGTTCCCGCTGAAGTAATGGTGGCGATCGCTGCTTC
>JAPKZV010000038.1 GCA_026393585.1 Actinomycetota bacterium | reverse complement strand
TGCCCAATGGTGGAGTCATCATCAACATTGCTTCAGGTGCTGGCATGCGTGGTTCGCCAATGACCGGCCCCTACGCGGCGTCAAAAGCAGGAATGATCAACCTCACCCTCACTCTTGCGCTCGAACTCGCTGAACGCGATATTCGCGTGAACACCGTTTCTCCTGGTCCTATTGCAACTGAAGCATTTTTGGAAGTACTCGGTATCGCCGCCGATCTCGACGCCATTGCTTCCACTATTCCTCTACGCCGCTTAGGAACGCCTGATGATATTGGTGCAGCAGTTTTGTATCTTGCATCGCCAGCATCGTCATGGGTAACAGGACAAAACATTCTTGTTGCCGGTGGCCGCACAGAACGCAGTTACCAATACGGCGGTCGAGAAAAAAAGAAATAGAACATGGCGCCTCTTCCACAACCATTCACCATTCCCTATAGCGCTGAAGCGGTAGCCGACCTGCACCATCGGCTCGACAACACACGTTTTCCACTTGGAGTGGCAAACGAGCAATGGAAATACGGAATGGAACAAGAATGGTTTCGCTCGTTCTTGCAGTATTGGCGCCACGAATTTAGTTGGGAAAATCAAGTTGCGAAGATGAACTCGCTTCCTAACTACCGCGTGGAAATCGATGGCATTCCCTTGCACTTTGTGCACATCAAAGGACGCGGGCCCGCACCGCTCCCCATCATCACCACTCACGGGTGGCCATGGAGTTACTGGGACTATCGCGATGTTGCACAACAACTTGCAGACCCTGAATCCTTTGGTGGTTCAGCGCTTGATTCATTTGATGTTGTTGTTCCCTCGCTGCCCGGGTTTGGTTACTCCTCACCACTTCCCGTGGGTCACCTCTCTACGCGCGATGTTGCACACCTATGGAACAAACTCATGACCGAAGTTCTGGGTTATCCCACTTACTGCGCGCACGGTGGCGACTGGGGTGCCATTGTTACTGCAGAGCTTGCACATGCACACGCATCTTCTCTTCACGGAGCACACATCACTTTGCCGATGTTCTTTGGTCTGAATCGTGCCGATATCACTGCAGGTGATTACGACGAGGAAGAAAAGCATTATCCCGAGCTCATGAAAACACGTATGGCAACGGCAACGAGCCATTACACCGTGCAGGGAATTGAGCCCGAAACACTCGCTTATGCAATGCACGATTCTCCTGCTGGCATGGCTGCATGGCTCATTGAACGACGACGCTTGTGGAGCGACTCAGCTGATGCTTCCGGACACCGCGATGTCGAGCGCGCATTCACTATGGAAGAACTTGCAACATTGGTGAGCATCTATTGGTTCACCGAAACATTTGGCAGTTCGTGCCGCATGTATTACGGGCGCACAAATGAACCATGGAAGCCCGAGCACAACCGCACACCCATCATGGAAGCACCTACTGCAATGGCTGTTTTCCCTGGTGACCTCATTTTTCTTCCCCGTCGTGCTGCAGAACGTGTTGCCAATATTCAACGTTGGACCCGCATGCCTGCCGGCGGACATTTTGCAGCAGCAGAAGAACCTGAACTAGTTGCAAACGACGTTGCAGAGTTCTTCCGTACCTATCGGTAACTACAACATTTGTTTGGTTTTTTCCTGTTGAGAGAAATGCTATTTTTTCTCTATGACAATTGATGCAAACAACTACCCACTGCGCCCCGACGAAATCACTACCGCTTGGTTAGAGGCGGCACTGAAGTCGAGCAATTCAATGCCAGCAAGTGCAGGTATTTCGAGCATTGCGCGTCGCCCCATTGGTGTTGGCGTAGGAATGCTCGGACTCATTGAAGTAGTCACACCCACTTATTCTGGTGATGCAGGAAATGCGCCAAAGTCTGTTGTGGTGAAATACCCCACCGAAGTCGAAGGCAACTTGGCTGTTGCCACCACGTTCAATGTGTATGAACGTGAAGTGCGTTTTTGTCAACTGCTTGGCCCGAAAGCTGGTTTGCGTCTGCCCAAGTTGTACTTCGCACACACCACATCGGCATCGTCGTTCATCATGGTGATGGAAGACCTCTCGGGTTACGCACTAGGCGACCAAGTGGAAGGTTGCAGCGTCAAGCAGGCAGAGATGTCAATTATTGAAATGGCAAAACTGCATGCAGCATTTTGGGAGAAAGTCGATTCCGACGAGTTCCAATTTGTGCCATACCACTTCCCTACCGTTCACTCCGACGCCATGTGGCAAGGTGCCACCGCAGGTTGGGATGCAATGGTTGCCATTTTTGGCGATGTCATTAGCCCCGAATTGAAAAACAACAAAGACAAGTTCTTAGCAACAGTTCCCAAAATGCAAGAGTGGATTGTTTCGCACCCACACACGTTGGTGCATGGCGACTGGCGAATGGACAACCTCATGTTTGGTGTTGAGCCCGACCACGCTCCGATGGCTGTACTCGACTGGCAAGGCACATTGCGCTCTAAGGGTGTGCAAGACCTTGCGTACTTACTCAGCCACAACATGGATGTCACTGAGCGCCGCGACAACGAGCGTGCTCTTGTTGCAATGTGGCATAGTGAACTGCTCAAAAATGGTGTGAAGAATTACACCGCAGATCAGGCATGGGATGAGTACCGCCGCGCAGTGTTGTATCTGTGGGTCTACGCCACTGTCATCGCCGGAACACTCGACCCGTCGAACGAGCGCGGCAAAGCGTTTATGACAGCAATGGTGACGCGTTCAAGTAGCGCCATTGGCGACCTCGACGGCATTGCACTGCTCGATACTTTTTAAGGTATCGAGCAGTATGAACTAGCGCTTATCGAAAGAAGTATCGAGGCGATAGTTCACAAATTTTGGTCCGCCAACCCAACCGCACAGCTGCGGGTCGCATTCAAAAATTTCACCTGTGATCCACTTGCCGTCGGTACGGAAAAGGCCCCATTTAGCGCCATCGCTAACCTTGATATTGCCTTGTCCGTCTTGTTCGTAGAGCAATCCAGAGAGCGGGTGTGTGATGCCGAGCATTGTTATACCCCCAGGTATTCATCGAGCATGACGTGGAACCAGCGCACTTTGGACTCTTGATAGTTGGCCAAAGTAACACCAGGCTTCACTGTGGTTTCCAGACCCATTTGCACGCGCTCCATGTTGAAGACGTCTTGGTCGAACACTTTCCCTAATGTGCTCAACTCCACCGCACTCGACCATGGCTCATCGAAGTCGAGCATGTGTAGTTCTGCAGGTGCCGGACGCTCACCAACAAATGGCGACAAGAAGAAGCACTCCATGACCGATTGACGATGGTTGTCGCCAAGTGGACGGAAGCGATACACAATGCGGTTGTACGAACCCCATGGATGGAAGTTGGGGAACAAGGTGTAGTCAATTGCATCGAGGTACTCGGCATCTGACCAGTCGTCGACCTTGTCGCCAACAATGGTGCGCCAGCGATCGCGGGCAGATGAAGCACCTACTTCGCGAGCAGTTTTGCCATCGGGAATTTCCACTGGCAATTCTTCATCTACACGCACGTCCATCATGGCGCGCATGATGTCGGCTTCATTGACCATGTGCTTAAGCAATGGGCTTGGTGTTCCACCTGGCGTAATAACACGGCTAAAGGTGTCCCAAATATCTACTTGGCTATTTGTGTCGCCAAGGTAGTTCATAATTTGCGGATGCGTTGCGTTGACGTGATACGCCTCGCTGAATGCTTCCTGTGCAATTTTCCAGTTGCAATTCAGTTTTTTTGCAACGTGTGCTTGCACGTAACGATTCTCAAGATCCCAACGCTCAAAATGCTGTGGGAGATCGCCAATGAAACTTTCAAATGATTGTGCACGTGGGTCGGGGTTAATGAAAACAAACCCAGACCATGTGCCCACTTTGACATCGGGCAAACCGAATTCACTTGGCGTGACGTGCTCGAAGTCCCAACCAGCAGGGATGTCTTTGAGGTTGCCCTCGTTGGTCCATGCAAAACCATGGAATGCACAACGAATTTCGCTGCACTTACCGTCGTACTGCTTGAGCTGACGGCCACGATGCAAACATGCATTGACATACGACTTGATGGTTCCGTCACTTTGACGCATCACGATGTATGACTTGTTGCAAATTTCGTAAACGATGTAGTCGCCTGGCTCAGGAATGTGCTCTTCGCGGCAAGCAAACTGCCACACTTTTCCCCACAGGCGCTCTTTTTCAAGTTCATGCCATTCACGTGTGATGAATCGGTCGATAGAAACATCGGCGGAGCCAAGGTAACGAGGTGATTCGAGGCGAAGCACTTCGGGAACAGGATGAGTATCGGTATCGAGTAATTCCTGGTACGTGATACCTGGAGACTTACGTAGGCCTGAGTCTGTTGCGGTCATGTCCTAACGATAGGCGTTAAGCAGGAACGATGGCACGTCGGACGGGGCGATCCCACCCTGGCTGCCCAGTGGGTCTCGGGCTCGGCCACAGACCAGGACCCATTTCCACCATTCCGTGATGCGTGCTGTAGTCACCTAATAGGTTCAAAAATGGCACTGCATCGAATGCTTCTGGACCACGAACCCCTGTGGCCTTCCAGCTTCCATTGCACAGCAATTCCAAGGCAACCACTGGACACACTGCTGTTTGCCACAACACCGCCTGCGAACCCCATTCCCGCATGGTGGTCTCGTTATCGGCAACGTGGTACAGATATACCTCTCTTGGTGCGCCGTCGTAGGTACCGCGTACCCATGTGCCTGCACAGGTTTTGCCGTGCATGAGGTGGCCCAATTTTGCCGGGTTGGGCAATACCGATGCCAATACGTCACGTGGCGAAACACTCACATCGCCAACACGAATTTTTTCTGTGCTGTCGTGGAGTCCCACACGATGGGTGGATTCAAACATTCTTCAATGGTGGTCCAAATAGAAAATGTTGGAGCGAAATCTAAACCGTCAATAGACAAGTTTGAACCATCGCGCACTCCAATTTCATCGATGGTGTCAAATAAATGATCGGCTGCGTAGCGCGCAAAAATATCGCTGAGTCCTGGCTCGACGCCCATTCCCACCAATGCCAAGATGCCACGCTCACGCCACTTCTCATCGGAAGCAATTTGATTTTCTCCCAGTGGAGTTCCCACTTCTTCATATGGGTTCGTGGGGTGCGGCGTACTCAAGTTCATCGCCATATCGATGTAACTGCAACCTGCGGTGTAGGCCGCATTAAAAATAGGGTCGTTCAAACGCGGGTCGCAGGCGTTAATAACAATGTCGGCTTTCACGCGATGAATGAGAGCTACAAGGTCTGCTTCATTACGAGCATCAACCTCTTCGGCGATGAATCTTCCGGGGTCATCGAGTTCAGCAATGGCCTCTTCTGCTCGGGCCTTTGTGATGTCGGCCAATACGAAAGATGTAAAGAACGACCTGGTCTCGGCGATAGAAGCCATCGAGGCTCCTACACCTCCTGCTCCCACTACGAGGATATTCATAAGTCACCATATGTAAGTCTCGATTACCTTCAATATGACACTTACAGCACATTGAAGCGACACGCTGGTGCGCATCTGTTTCGTAGGACCAGCCTACCTCATGTCTTTAGTTGACGTTCAAGAGATCGACAACGAAAACAAGCGTTTCGCCACCTTTAATAACACCGCCAGCACCCTGATTGCCATAGCCCAAATGCGCTGGAATGGTGAGCGAACGACGGCCCCCCACTTTCATACCTGCAACACCTTGGTCCCAGCCCGCAATGACTTGGCCTGCACCGAGGCGAAATTCAAATGCTTCATTGCGATCCCAGCTTGCATCGAACTGCTTTCCCGTGCTCCATGCAACGCCGACATAGTGCACCTCTACATTGGTGCCCTTAGTGGCTTCCTTGCCTGTTCCCACAGTGAGGTCTTCAATGACGAGGTCTGCAGGTGGGTTCGTTGATGGAATGGAAACTGATGGCTTAGAGGACATCTCTCCAACTTATCTACTTCATGCACCTGACGGCTACCGTTTCTCCCAAGTGCAGTAACTGCCCAATACAAAGGAACCAATATGGCCGGTCGTCTTGAAGGAAAAGTAGCAGTCATCACTGGTGGTGCAAGCGGTATTGGTGCTGGCACCGTCGAACGCTTTATTGCAGAAGGCGCCCGCTGCGTTATTGCCGACATTCAGGTAGAGGCTGGAAACGCCTTCGCCAAACAATTTGGCGACAAAGCAATTTTTGTGAAAACCGATGTGGCTAATGAAAATGAGGTTGAGGCAGTTGTCGCCGCTGCGGTGAAGCATTTCGGTCGTATCGACTGCATGTTTAACAACGCAGGAATTCTTGGAGCAGTGGGGCCAGTTGCGGAAATTCCCGGCGATGCATGGAGCCGTTCGATTGATGTTCTTCTCAGCAGTGTGTTCTACGGAATTAAGCACGCAGCAAAAGCAATGATTGCGAGTGGCAATGGTGGAAACATCATCAACACAACAAGTACTGCAGGTGTGCGTGCTGGTCTCGGGCCTCACGTGTACACCGCTGCAAAACATGGTGTTGTGGGTTTAACTCAAAGCACCTCAACCGAACTCGGACCACTTGGCATTCGCGTGAATGCCATTGCTCCCGGTGGAACGGTCAGCGGGCTCACTGCGTGGCTTGTTACTGGCAGCTCCGACAACCTGACCGATGCCAACTCAAAAATTGGTGTTTCAAACCCCATGCGCCGCGCTGGGCAACCAGCCGACATTGCTAACGCGGCATTGTTTCTCGCATCTGACGAGGCAAGTTACGTGAACGGACACGTTCTTGTTGTCGATGGCGCAGGAGAAGTCATCGGCGACCGCAACCATCGCTTTGTGCAACTCGGTTCACAAATTGTCCAAGAAACCGGCCGGATCGGGTTATAGCAATGACCTATGCACATGAAGATTTCCATGACATTGTCAATGTTGCTATTGCATATACGTGGGCACTCGACACCAAAAACTTTGACGCACTGAACGATGTTTTTGCGCCAGATGCAACAGGAATGTTGAACGGTGTCCACTGCGATTCACGCGATGCCATCATCGCGCGCATTTCTGGTTCACTGCTACGACTCGATTTCACTCAACACCTGGTGGGTAATCATCAAGTGAACGTCACGGGTGATGCTGCAACACATCGGTGCCAACTGCATGCCCAACATGTGAAAACCGGAACCGAGGGTGGCGACAACTTCATCATTGGCGGTTACTACGACGATGTATTTGTGCGCACCGCCAACGGTTGGCGCATTCAGCATCGCGTTATGCAACCCACCTGGCGTTCAGATAACGCAAACGTTGTAAAGAAGTAAAAACGTGCCAAGCCAAAGCCTTGCGGGTAAGTCTGCTCTCGTTACTGGCGCAACCTCGGGAATAGGCGAAGCAACTGCATACGCGCTGGCCGATGCTGGCGCTCAAGTACTTGTTGTAGGTCGCCGAAGTGACCTTGGCGAACAGGTAGTGAGCAATATACAAAAGGTAGGTGGCACTGCATCTTTTTATGCAGCTGATATGCACTCTGTTCACGACATCAACTCGATGGTGGAAACGGCAGTATCTCTTTTTGGCAAGCTCGACATTGCTTTTAACAACGCTGGCATTTTTGATCGCATGAATGACTTTCATACATACAGCGACGATTCATGGGACGACATGCTCGCTGTGAACCTCACCGGTGTTTTCCGCTGTATGCGCGCTGAACTTGCTGCAATGCTCACATCTGGCGGTGGGGTCATTATCAATAACGCATCAACAGTGAGCCACCGTGGCAGTCACCGTGCAGGCCCGGCCTACGTTGCTGCCAAACACGGGGTTTTGGGCCTCACAAAGCAAGCAGCGATTCAATACGTACAGCACAACATTCGCGTCAATGCTGTGTCGCCCGGCCCCACCGAAACACCTGTTGCGGCACCGCTTGTTTCGCAAGGCCCCGCAGCCGTTGCAGCAGCCCTCTCGCAACTCAACCCAACGGGGAAATTCATTAGCCCCAGCGCAATCGCCCAAGCCGTTGTGTACCTCGCTTCCGACGCCGCTTCCATGGTGAATGGTTCTGAAATTGTGCTCGATGGTGGGCAACTCGCGCTCCTCTGACCATTTCCCTTCCCGCGAATTCAGCGTACGATGTGGGCAGCAACTACTTGCCGAGGAGACACAATGGCTGAAGTGAAGGCAACACCAACAATTGTGCACGGAGCAGCGCCCGTTGAGCCACTCCCCATCACCCCAGAGCGCTACCTCTCACCTACTTACATGCAGCGCGAAGCCGACAACTTATGGCCCCGCATGTGGCTCTTTGCATGTTTAGAAAGAGACGTTGCAAACGTTGGCGACTTTTCTGTTTTCAACCTTGGTCGCGAGTCCATCATCATCTCGCGCACACAGGAAGGCAACATTGCTGCTTTCTACAACGCTTGCCAACATCGTGGTGCAAAAGTAGCCACCGAAGATCGCGGTTGTGTCGCAAAATTTGTTTGCCCATACCACGGCTGGTCGTATCGTCTCGATGGAAAACTTGTTGTTGTACCCGACAACAACCGCTTCTGTGGCGGAGTCGACCGCAACGAACGCTCCATGCAACAAGTTCAAGTCGACACCTTTGCTGGCCTTGTTTGGATCTGCATGGACAACAATGCAGCACCACTGCGCGAATACCTCGGCATGGTGGGCGACCGTATCGCACCGTTCCACATGGAAAACATGACTCTTGTCGGCGACCAAACAGTGCGACTCGACTGCAACTGGAAAGCTGTCTACGACAACTTTGGCGAGTTGTACCACGTAGAGCACATTCACCCGCAACACGCCATGTTGTTCGATTGCCCAACCGCACAAGTTGAACTTTTTGAAAATGGCCACACCGGTGTGAACATCATTGGCCATACCGTGAACTCACGTTTGCCGATTCCTGAAGAGCCAAACTTCTATCAAAAAGTTCAACTTGAAAAGTACGGCGTTGACCCAGCTCTCTACAACGGGCGCAACCTCGATATTCGTCTCGACATCCAAAAGATCCGTCGTCAAAAAGGCCCAGAACTTGGTTTCGATTACAGCGAACTCTCCGACGAGCGCTTGTCCGATATTGAGCAGTACAACTTGTTCCCCAACATGATGATTACTGCCCAACCAGAATCGGCATTGGTGATGCGGGCCCGCCCACACCCCACCGACCCCAATAAATGCTTCTGGGATAAGTACACCTTCAAACTCGTGCCGAACCCTGAAGTTGCTGCTCGTGCAGGTGTTGAATTTCGCCCGTCGAACCCGAAAGATCTTTTGCCCATTCCACGCCCAACGCACGACGAGTTTGAACAAGACGACGTCATTGCTGGCCGCAAAACAATGGACATCACGGTCGACCAAGACGTGCATCTCATTCGCGACATTCAAGCCGGCATGCACTCTCGCGGTTTCACAAGCCAAATTCTTAGTGAAGAAGAAGCGCGTATTCAGCACTATCACGATTGGCTCGACTACTTCATGGGCGAACGGTCGTAATGACTACTGCACCAACATGGCTTGGCCCTATTCGCCAAACAGCCTTTGTTGTTCCCGATATTGAAAAAGCAGCTCGTGAGTGGGCCCACACGCAAGGTGTTGGCCCGTGGTTTTTATATCACGTTGAAGTAGAGAACACTTTGTATCGCGGTGAAAGGGTAACGATGCGTGCCCGTATGGGCCTTGCCCACACTGGTGGTCAGCAAATTGAGCTCATCCAGCCCGATTTATCTTTGCCTTCCATTTACCGCGAGTTTCTTGAGGCAGGTGGCACTGGCGTGCACCACGTGTGTTACTGGGCAAACATCGAGCGCTCTCGTCAACACTTTGCAGACCTTGGCGCTGAGGTGGTGCAACACGGGACCACCGCAACGGGAAATGAATTTCTGTACCTCAGTGGCAACTGCGGGCTTCCCTATTTGGAATTTGTTGACCCCAACGAGTCGATGGCTGCTTTCTTTATGAAAATTGCCGAAGCCGCAGCACACTGGGATGGCGTAGGGGCCATCGCCGCATATTAGTTTTAGCTCTTTACGACGCTGCTTTTTGCAAGATCTCGAGCACCTGTTGTGCACGCCCGGCATGAATGGTTTCTTCGCGCCCGTTTAAACGCAAAAGTCGTTCTACTTCTTCATCGGGCTCATGATCGGCCCAGTTTTGGTATCCGGCATCGCCGTTGATTTCACCTTGCACAATTCCAGCAAAGAGGTCGGCGGTCACAACATCGGGAAGAGGAATAGACAACACTTCTTCTTCAGCCGCTGTTGCTTCCCATTCACTACCTAATTTCAATGAAATGGCTCGAGCTAAACGTCGTGCATGGCCGCGCTCTTCAACAGCATTCTTACGAAGCAGTTCAGCAGCTTCTGCATTATTCACTCGCTCAGCAAGCAGGTTGTAAAAAACTTCACCACTCACTTCAAGTTGATACACCACTTTCATGGCAGCAACATCGAGATATTCCTTGCCTGCAAGTGATGCACTGGCGGTGTAAAAGTTTACTTCTGTTGTCATTGCAATATCTTAGAGAAAAACATGTGCCCAGATACACAAAGACCCGGGTCTCTACAGAGATCCGGGCTCAGTGCTTGACCAATGCGCAATGCATTAGTCGATATGGAAAGCGAACGTCAGAGTGGACGGACGTTGTGTGCTTCGACACCCTTTTGGCCTTGGCCAAGTTCGAAATCGACCTGCTGGCCGGTTACGAGTGAGCGACGGCCTGTGCCTTCGATGTTGGAGAAGTGCACGAATACATCGTCTCCGTCTTCACGGGAGATGAAACCAAATCCCTTTTCGTCATTGAAAAATTTCACGGTACCTGTTGGCATAACTTCTCTATTTCCTTATCGCTGTGATGTGGGCTACCTGCGGCACCCCACCTGTTGTAACGAGGTAAGGGTATGAGCAGAATTCGCTTCTTGCTCCTTTTTCCTCACTTCTCAAGAAATATTCACGAAACTTTAAGTACTTCATTTTGCGACTCGTCAGGCGCTCAATTCCGTACCCCATAAGCATTTCACGTGGGCTGGCATGCGCTCACTGTGGTCATGGTTTTGGTTGTTTCAAAAACCACTCGTGTAATTCTAAGAATCCTTCGTCGAGAGTCACCGCAGGCGACCATTTGAGGTCTTCTAGGGCAGGCCGTGGATCGAACCAGTGTGCGGTGCCCAGCTGTTCAGCCACAAACCTGGTGAACGGTGGTTCACCTTTCCCGATACGAGGCCAAACGCGCTCTATGAGTGAGCCCACGGCGAGTGCGACAGACAAAGGCACTTTCTTTGGGTAAAAGGGAACGCCTGCTGCATCGCAAATTTTTTGCATCAACTCCCGCACCGTGCGCGGTTCGCCATTCGCAATGACGTACGCCTTACCTGCACATGGTGCACCTACTTGCACAGCATCGACGGCTGCAACCAATGCACTCACTGCATTTGAAATGTACGTGGAATCGATAAGTACATCGCCGCTTCCCACCATTGCTAACCGATTCGCTTCTGCGCGTTGCACGATGCGACCAACAAGTTGAGTATCGCCAGGGCCCCACACCAAGTGCGGACGAATAGCTACGACGGCACATGAATTGTTGTTCGCATTGAGAGCTTCAATTTCTGCAATGGCTTTGCTCTCAGCATAAAAAGCACGCTTATGCCCCGTGACTGCAGGAGTTGCAACTGCGCCGACAAGCGCATGCCCAATATGAGCAACAGATGGTGTAGACACGTGCACGATACGAGCAACACCAAGACTGCGAGCCGCCGACAAAATATTTTGTGTGCCAACGACATTGGTGTTGTAAAACTCGTTCCAAGTTCCCAATATGCCCACACGCGCTGCTCCATGCACCACTACATCGCAACCGGTCATTGCTTTTGTAACGGCATCGAGGCGAGAGATATCGCCTAATTCCTGATGCACATGCACTTCCGGTGGAAAATGCGCTGCACGACGCTGCATGCACACCACTTCATCACCTCTAGCTACTAATGCGACGGCAACTTCCCGCATTAACAAGCTGCCGGCACCAGTTACTAAAACTTTCACTTTCTCGCACCCGATATGAGACGGCTCATTTTCTGTGCCAATGCCGTGCGATCGATTTTTGCATTGTGGCGAATATCGACGGGCAACTCTTTCACCACCCACACTGCAGCAACTTTTTGAGGAGCAACAGCTAAACGCACTTTCGCCGTGAGTTCGGGGCTGGCTTCACCCTCATTGCCGTTGGTGGTTTCCACCACCACAACAACTTGCGCAACGCCATGGGGCCCAACACCCACCACTGCTGCTCGCAGAACTTCAGATACTTCTTCTGCTGCAATTTCTAGTGGCACAGGAGTGATAGCGCCCTCCACCGCATGAATCACATGCACGACGCGTCCTTCTACCCATATATTGCCGGCGGTATCGAGATGCCCCACATCTCCGGTGCGGTGCCACGTGCGCGCTGAACCTAGGCGGGCCGGACGAGCAGCTATTTGTGTGTGCCACAAACGGTCATACCCATCTGACATCCACGGCGCCGAAGCCAGAATCTCACCGGTAACACCGGCAGGAAGTGGCGCGACTTCTTGGCCGGAGCCAGGCGTTGCAACAACAACATCGCAACCATTAACTGCCATGCCCACGCAGACTCCGCCGCTTCCGTGTTGGTCTGACCCAATGTCTTCACGTACTGCCAGAGAAATATCGGCGAGCGGGAGAAGTTCTGTCATGCCATATGGCGTGTGCAGTTCTGCCTGCGGGCATACAGCTTTCATTGCACGCAGTGTTTCTATGGGCACTGGCGCTCCGGCAGACATCACGAGTCGCACCTTGCTCAGTGCATTTATGTTGACCGCAGGTGCGGTGGCCAGCACATTGGCCAGTGCTGCTGGAGAGGCAAACACCATGGTGGCCTGAATGCTTTCGCATGCTTCATTTAATGCTTGGGCAGTGAGTGTGCGAGGAGCCGTGACATCCATATTGGCAAGACCAGTGCAAATACCAAGCGCTGGCCCATATAAAGCGAACGGCGCAAATGCGGCAACGAAACGGTCTGCCTGTGTAATGCCATACAACTCTTGCAATGCATCGCGCTGTGCACACAGTTGTTGGTGCGTGTAGCGCACACCTTTTGCGGGGCCAGTTGCTCCCGACGTGAACAGTACGGCTGCAAGATCTTGTGGCTGTGGTTGAGGTGTATACAACTCAGCAAGAGATTCCAGTTTTTTCGCACCTTGCAATTCGCCAAGCGCAATGAACGTTGAATGAGGAGCGCACCTCAGTGCACGCGCAGCAAGTAAAGCTTTTTGCGGCCCCACCACATGATGCACTCGAGCTGAACGAACAGCGTTTCCCAACCCACGCAGACCCAAACCACGATCGGCAATGACGGTAATTGCACCAATTCTCCAGGCCGCGTACACCACTGCAATGAGGTCGACGCTTGGTGGCACAAGCACAGCTATGCGTTGGCCGCGCTGCACTCCCTGGCGATGCAATTCTTGAGCATAGGTTGCAACCCGAGCAGAAAATTCGCCAAACGTGACGCTTTCTTGAGCAGTTGCGTCGTGCACTGCAAGTTCATGTGCGCGATCGGCTTGTTCTAACCTACCCCACAATGGTTCTGGTTCCCCCAGCGAGAGCGTGGGTATCTTCTGCACCAATGTGTCTTGCATTGCATCTTCCACAAATGATGCGATTGATGTTTCCAATACCGCTAAATGGCCAGCTTGGGCGATGCGGTGGAGTGCGACATTGCGGAATCCATGCAATAGATCATCGGCAAAATCGTCGTTAAAGACAGGATCTTTGGAACCCCAGATAAGACGCACGGGAATATTGAGTTGCGGCAATTGCTCGGCAATTCTGTCGAGCACGCTGTGATTGTGGTGCTGCGCGTTGAACGGAACATCCGCAACGAAACCAGCTACACCCTGGCGCGCATGTGCATTTCTATACGGCGCGGCAAGCGCCTTGCGTTGCACTTTGCTCAGCGAATGTCCGGGAAGAAGTGGAGTCCCTTTAACAAAAAGTGGCGTGCGTTGCGTAATGAATTGATGGAGGCCACTTGCAGCAGAAATTTTAATGAGCAACGGCGCACGACGCCCTTTGGGAATGGCAATTCCGGTATTCGACAGCAACAACCCGGCCACGCTTTTGGGGTGCGCCACTGCGTAACCCATGGCGAGTGCACCTCCCCAATCTTGGGCCACTATCCAAACAGGTTCTGAAATGTTGAGTGCGCGTAAAAGGTCTTCAATGTCTTTCACTCGTGTTTCATAAGTGCGAGGACCCGTATTTTGCGAATACCCCATGGCCAAATGGTCGGGAGCAATGAGGCGAACGTCGCTCTTGAGTTCATGAAACAAACGCGACCACAGGAACGACCAAGTGGGGTTGCCGTGCAAACACAAAACGACTGGGGCATTGTCGCTAGTGCCAGGGCGTTGCAAAACATGCCACGAATACGTTGCTCCGTCGTGACTCGGAACCTCTACAACACTCGACCACTCGGGTGGCACGCCAAACTCTTCAAGCTCACGCCGAGATGGTGGCATGCATTTCTCCAAGGTGCTACCAAAGAATTTCAGTGAGGCTGGTGTTCAGACCCGAACCGATGCCCATGCACAACACGCGCTGGCCAGGCTGAATATCGTCTTGCACTTTTGCCAAGGTAATAGGAATAGCTGCCGGGCCAACATTTCCGTATTGCGGAAAGGTCAGCGGTACCTTTGCTGAGTTGATGCCAAGACGATCGCACAACATTGTGGTGTGCACTTTGCTCACCTGATGCACGATGTACCAATCGAGTCCTTGTGACCAATTGAAATCGTCGGCAGCGTCGGCCCACGCGTCGGCAGCAAGGTCGAGACCTGCAACTAACAATCCGTGGGTATCGGTGGTCATGCGGTCGAGGCTTCCCACACATAAAGAGTTGTGTTGAGTAGCTGCGCGAGTGACTCCGCCAACAAACTTATGCACTTCTTTATGCCTGTCGCTACGTGCCATCACCATTGCCGCTGCACCAGAACCCAATGTGAGCGAAGCGAACTCAGCAAAAACATCACCTGCTGTTGAATCTGGACTACGCAGACGATTGAGAGTGGCCTCTTGGGTATAACGGCTACCTTCGCCGTCGACGATTAAAGCGTATTTCACTGTTCCCGCATCGAGCATGGTTCCGGCAACGTGCATTGCATTAACAAAACCTAGGCAAGCATTACCAATATCGAAATTCAAACAAGCAGATGACAAACCCAGTTGGTGATGAACCGAACATGCAATAGATGGTTCAAGATGCTCTTTGCAGACAGAAGTAGAAATGAGCACACCAATTTCACTCGGGTCAATACCGGCTCGTTCAATGGCTGCTTTACCTGCCATTGCAGCCGCATCGGCAAAGGAAATATCGGTGTTCCACCAGCGGCGTTCTTCGATTCCGGCTAAGCCAGCAAGCAGCCCTGCTCGGAGCCCATTACGTTGATACGTTTCGGCGAGTTGCTCATCAATCCAGTCGGAGGTCACGACATGGGGGGCTTCAACCGCCGCAATGCTCAGCACTCCACTGTGTTGGTGTCGGAACACCGAATTTCCGCTCATTTCCAGCCTTCCGCTTTCGTAAACGACAGGCTAGTGAAAGTTTCCCGATAAGCCTTGACCACGCACATAACAAATGCCCTAAACATGTGAAATGGTGAAGTACAACGCCTTTAAATACGCCCCAAACTCAAAACCAATGGGGTGATCAACGGAGTGATCGGTACGGCGGATTTCATCGAGATACACCCCACTCGCGCGGGCAGCAGTATCGGCTACATCGATGAGCTGATCTATATCAATACGACTCGAGCATGATGCCTGCACCAGCGTGCCCCCATTTGCAGTGAGAGCCATCCCCAATTTTGCGAGTCGCTCATAAGAACCAAGTGCTCGATGTACAGATTCTTGATTTTGCGCAAATGATGGTGGGTCTAAAATCACAATGTCGAAGGTGCGTCCTTCGTCAACCATTTCTTCCAACATGGCAAATGCATCACCGCGTATGTCGGTGACCGTGCACCGCCCGATCGCAGGAATCTGCGTGTTGTGAAGCAAATTACGGTGCGCAGTTGCTAGTGCAGGCCCACTGACATCGACCATATGCACCGTTGCAGCACCACCAGCAGCGGCCGACACCGTGAACCCACCGGTGCTTGAAAAAACATCAAGCACGCTGCATCGCGCATTGCCGCCTTGCACTTGTTCTTCCACCATCTTGCGCACAATGGCACGGTTGTCACGTTGATCTAAAAAATGTCCTGTTTTGTGCCCTTGCACCACATCGGCTTCAAAGTGCAATCCGTTTTCCAAAAACATTATGGGGGCTTCAGGAGCATTGCCATAAATTGTTGCTCCGTCTTCTAAACCAAAAGTGTTTCCTGCACGCACTGTGCGAGAAAACCGCAGGACGATGCGTTCAGGTGCAGAGACAGCAACAATTCCTTCCACCACACTGGCCAGGTGCGCAAACCAAGCTGAGCTGTACAACTTCACCACTACCGTGTTGCTGTACTGATCGACAATGAGCCCTGGAAGCCCATCGTTTTCGCCATGCACCCAACGGAAACCCGTCGTAGTGCCGTCTTCTAAGAGTTCATTGCGAAATTCTTGACATGCTTGCAATCGATCTTTCCACCAACCAGCATCAATAGTTGTGGGCTTGCCACTGTGCAGCATTTTTACTCTGATCGGAGAATTTGGGTCCCAAAGTCCGATGCCCGCAAAACGTCGCTCGTCATCAAACACAACGGCAAGGTCGCCACACTCACCATGTGGTTTATGTGAAATGACCGCTTGGTCATACAGCCAAGGGCTGCCTTGTCGCACGGCACGCAAACCAGCTTTAGTGACGTGCACCGCAATGCGATGCACGGAAGGCTGTGGAAGATCTTTGAGCAAACTCACGAAGTGTGTCTAAATGTTTGCGTTTCCAAAATTGCGTAGTCCTGCACTTCGGAATACAACGTTGCAAAACGCCAACCAGTTGCTGTGCGTACAAACGTGTCGCGATAAAAACCCAAAATGCGATATCTCTTTTCCTCTGGTGATGTGTACATCATGGTAAAACTCCACGTTGCATTTGCAGTATCTCCGGTGACCGTAATGACTTCGTTGGTCACCATATGAGTGGAGTACTTCATTCTTTTGCTGTCGCGCACACTACGGAAAAATGCGCGAATTGCATCGTGGCCACGGTGTTCGCCCGACATTGAGGTAGCCCATACTCCCGAGGGAATGAAAAGAGCCGCAACAGTGTCGCCATTGTGATCGTCGTCGCAACCTGCGCAGTATGCGGCTTTCAGAAAGCTAATTTCCTGAGCATCTTCGATTTTCTGAATACGTTGCAGAATCTGCGAATTGCGTTGACGAAATTTCATGACGCGCGGCATTTGCTATGCAAGTCCAGCTGCAATTGCCTTATTTGTTTGAGCCCGAAACTTCTCAACATCAAAACCAACAATGAGTTGTGCGGGGGTTTCAATAATGACGCGGTGTGGCGAATCGAGGAATTTGGCAAATGCTTGTCGATATTCGTCTTTCGGGTTTGCTGCCGCACCAGAGAGTGCCCCGTAGAACCATGTCTTTAATTCATTGAACCCTTTGTCGCCATTTTGATGCACGATGGAATCACCCTTGTAACTTGCTGTTTTGCCATCGCGGTTAATAACAATTCCCGACTGTGGGCGCTTACGCAAGGCTGGCACTCGTTTACGACGCTCAGCACAGGTGGTCCAAAAGGTGCCGTCTTTGTAAATATAAGCAACAACCACACCCACGGGGTGCCCATCTTTGGTGGTCCAGTTGAAAATGCATTCTCCGCCAGGTCCCACCAGTGCCAGCAATTCGGCATCGTTCAATTGCATTCCGGCTAGGTCTTCATAGTCAAAATCTGACACTTTTCCCCCTCGTTTTTTGTGGCTTCAACAACACAATAAACGAAAAGAGCCGGCCCAAGGGCCGACTCTTTTCTTACTTGGTGGCGGGGGCAGGATTTGAACCTGCGACCTTCGGGTTATGAGCCCGACGAGCTACCGGACTGCTCCACCCCGCGTCGTAGGGGGCAAGTGTACCGTCGCTCGTTGGCGTTCGCACTCTGCGCGCACATAACACGTCGTGGCATGGTCATTGACCAGCCCCATTGACTGCATAAAGGCGTACATGGTGGTGGGTCCGACAAATTTCCAGCCCCTTTTTTTCAGATCTTTCGATAAGGCAAGCGACTGTGGGGTTTGTGCAAAAACCTCGCCCGAGTGAGGCATTTCAGGGTCGGCGGGAGGTTCTGCGTATTGCCACACGACGTCACGCAGAGTTTCCCCAGCGGCTCTCATCTCTAAGTAACGCTGCGCGTTGTGAATGGTGGACTCTATTTTTCCGCGATGGCGAATGATGCCTGGGTCGAGCACAAGTGCCTCAACTTCTCGCTTTCCGAATTGGGCAACTTCATCTGGGTTGAAATGACAAAACAGTTCGCGAAATTTCTCACGCTTGCGCAAAATAGTGATCCAAGACAATCCGCTTTGAAAACCCTCGAGACAGACTTTTTCAAATAGCTGCAGGTCATCAACAACGGGCCTGCCCCACTCGGTGTCGTGGTAGTTCATATATATTTCGCTACTCAGACACCAGCTACAACGGTCTACTTCGGCTGCTTTCACCACATCTCAGTCTTAGCACTGTGTACGCTAGAGACGTATGGCAAAGGCTCCAAACTTTAAGAAGTTTCGCAAAATTGTTGGTAACGACATCGACGCTTTGCGTACCGAGATGCTCGCCATGCGCACCGAGCTAGAAAATGCTCAACAACAAATTCGTGAAGTATCACTCACTCAAAATGCTGCTGCTAGCGCACTGACAGCGATCGATGGACGCGTTGTTCAATTGGGTCGCGAACTCACCAATCAACTCCATGAGCTGAGCAACGACTTAGAAAAACTCGAACAGCAAAGCGATGGAGCATCTGCAGAAACCATTGCCCAACTACAAGCCACACAAATCAGACTGGCGACAGAACAAGCACGATATGAAATCACCTTCCGGCAAGACCTTGCAGAAATTGCCGACCAACTTCGTCGACCACGCTGATCATTTTGCGTAAACATCACCCCCGCCGACATCATTTTGGTGGGCGTGGCTACTTCCGTCGCCTGGGCCCTGGGCTCATTACCGGAGCAGCCGACGACGACCCATCGGGCATTGGTACGTATTCACAAGTAGGAGCCGCATTCGGATTCCAGTTGTTGTGGACCACCATTGTTGCTTTGCCATTTGCCGCCGCAGTACAAGAAGCCACTGCTCGCCTTGGCCTCTTTTCTGGAAAAGGTCTTGCTGCACTCATTAAGCAAGAGTTTTCTCGCACTGTTCTCTACGTTTCACTTGGGCTAGTAGTTGCAGCAAATACGTTCAATATTGGTGCCGACCTCGGCTCAATGGCTGCCGCAACCAATCTCATCGTTCCGATCCCCTCATACGTTCTGGTTGTTATTTTTGCCGCCGGAATGGCCGCTTTAGAGATTGCCATTCCTTACCACCACTATTCACGAGTATTGCGCTGGCTGTGCCTCAGCTTGCTTTCCTATGTTGCAGTGCTATTCATTATCAAAGTGTCGTGGAGCGACGTTGCCCGGCACACTTTCATTCCTGAACTGAATTTCAACAAGGCAGAAATTGCTGCTCTCATTGCACTCTTTGGCACCACGATCTCGCCGTACCTCTTTTTCTGGCAAACCAGTGAGGAAGTAGAAGAACTCGCGGAACATGGCACTGAATCAACAGAGGAAACCGCAAACCACTTGCGAGCAATGCGCGGCGATGTGATGGCTGGAATGTCGTCTGGTGTCTTTGTGATGTTTGCCATCATGGTCACCTCCGCAGCAACTCTCCACAAAGGTGGCATCACCTCTATTGGAACTGCAGAGGAAGCCGCACAGGCTCTCGAGCCACTTGCTGGAAGCATGGCAAAGCTCCTTTTCACACTGGGCATTGTGGGTACTGGGCTTTTGGCCGTACCAGTGCTTGCAGGCTCCACTTCATACGCACTTTCTGAAACCTTTGGTTGGCGCGAAGGTCTGAGCTTAAAAATGTCACAAGCGAGAGCTTTTTATTTCGTCATTTTGGGTTCCATGATGTGTGGTCTTGCAATGAACTTTGTCGGCCTCAACCCTGTTCGCGCCCTCTACTGGTCGGCCATTTTGAATGGGCTCGCGGCTCCGCCGCTCATTGCAATGATTTGGTTATTGAGCAGGCGTAAACATGTGCTCGGAGAGCACGTCAGCGGCCGTGTTTCGCAAACTCTGGTAGCAATGGCCGCAATTGTGAGCGCATTGCTACCAGTTTTGTACTTCTTTACCCACTAACTATTTCACTGCGTCAAGTGCCTTACGCACTAGTTCGCGCGCAGCAGCTTGCTTGGCTTGGTAGGTCGCAAAATCTGGTGGCGACAACGCAAGAGCAGCGTCGGCTTCGCTGAACAAAGTATCGGCAGCGGCTAACAATTCAGATGGACTTTGTGGAACGCCCGCAACAACAGTTGTTGGAGTAGTTGCTGGAGAACCCGGCACCGTTGTTGGTGTGGTTCCTGGCAACGTTGGAGTTGTTGTATCGGGGTTGGTAGTTGCATCTGCACCACCCACGCGGTCACCCAAGTCGAGCGAAAAGCCCGGGAAGAGTTTTGTCATTGCTGCGCTCACACTGTCGGCAATCACCGACCGTGAATCGTATGAAGCAAGAATTTTGCGCACAAAAACTTGCTTTGCGGCAGCATCATCGGGGCGAACATACAACGGGCGAACATAAACAAGGCTCTTGGCAACAGGAATGATTTGTAGGTCGCCAAACACCACGCGAGACCCACGTTGGTCGAGGGGCGTAATGATTTGTGAAATTGCGGGTTCGCTGTCGAATTGGGCAGCAACTGTTGCTGGGCCAGGTGGTAGCGGATCATTGAACTCATACAAAGTCATTTGCCCGTAGGTTGCCGGGTCGCTAGAAACCACCATCATTGAACGCAGTTCTTTTCGCGAGTCATCGGAAGAGAATGGGACAAAAGGCCGCAACATGGAAAATACTCCCGTGTCTGACTTGCTGTTGGGAGCATGGAAGAGGGTGTAATACGGCTCGAACCGCGCAACATTTGCATCTTGCACAGTGACTGCATCACCTGTTCCTGTGGCTGCTGCAGTACCACCAACAATTGCTGCAGCTTGCTCTGGCTCGAGTGGTGGTGCCTGAGCAACGCTCCATGCGCCGTCACGGTTGAAGAAAAGTGTTGGGTCGTCGAAGTGATACTTCGCATATGTGTTGGTTTGTACACGGAAGAGATCTTCGGGGTAACGGAAATGCGATGTGAGCGTTGCTGGCGCTTTTTTCACGTCAGTGAAAAGTTTGGGGAACGCTTTGCTCCACGCCCGAGCGATGGGGTCTGTTGTGTCGACAACATAGAACGTCACATTTCCCGTGTATGCATCGACAACTGCTTTCACACTGTTGCGCGCATAGTTGAAGCTGTGGTTCAAGCCACCACCAGGGGTGAGCTGATCGGTATTGGCTGGTTGAGCGTATGGGTAGCGGCTTGTTGAGGTGAATGCATCAATTACCCAGCTCACCTTGCCGTTTTGGACCACGGGGTATGGGTCGGCATCGTAAGTAAGGAACGGTGCGAGTTTCTGTACACGGGCGCGCACATCACGTACGAGCAAAATTTGCGATTCATCATTAATGAGATTTGAACCAAAGAGGTTGTACTCACCAAAGTTCACTGCCATTGCAACACGACGCAGAGTAGAACTCAATGAGATTCCCGTTGTTCCCGAGTACGGCTTTGCCTTCAGCGCGGGGCAAGGTTGCTCTTCTTTAGATGTATTGGTTACTACATAGTCGAGCGCAGTATCACCAAAGTACAACTGTGGTTGCTTCACACCAATATCAATATAAGAAGGTCGCCCGTCGGTTGTGATCGCACTCGCCGGCGCAGCCACAATGCCGCAACCATGTGTATACAAAAGATGACGCGATACCCATGTTTTATTGGGAATACCCGCCGAGTTCAATTCGCGCGTCGCCAGCATCACCTGTTGCATACGACCGCCGACTTTGTATCTGTCTACATCGAGATCGCGAATTGCGTAAAACGATGTGAGGCCTTGGTCGAGCGCAAATCGATCGCGCATTTCGCCTGGGTCAAGTTGACGCACATCGCGAAGTGGCGAAACATCGGCTGCTACGTCTTTGGCGGCAATTGGTGCAATGCCAAAACTTTCAGTAGCAACTTTGGTTAAACCTAAGGCGGCTTTCGTTGCATCGAGGTTTCGTTCAATATAAGGAAGCTCGCGGGAGCTCACGTTTGGCTGCACAACAAAGCGTTGGATCACTGCTGGGTAAACAGTGCCAGCAACTACTGCAACGACGGCCCAGAGGCCAACAGCAAGTACAGGCAAACGCCAACCGCGTTGACGAACATTCCACAAGAGCAATGCAGCAACGGCAACAGAAACAAGAATCATTAAGTTAAGCGCAGGGAGCTGGGCTTTGACATCGGTATACGTTGCACCGTTCACCACGCCACGTGTGGATCGTGTGAGGTCGAAACGCGAGAGCCAGTAGTTCGCTGCACGTACCAAGGCCAAACAGGCGAGCAATACCGACAGATGAACTTTTGCCTGAGGAGTTACTCGCTCGGCTGTTCCTTGCAGGCGAATAGAACCATTGATGTAATGCAGAAAAGCAATGACGATTGAAATAAGGACAAGCGCCCCAAATGCCCAGGCAACTAAGAACTCAAAGAAGGGAAGTTGAAAAACATAAAACCCAATGTCTTTGTTAAAAAGTGGGTCGGTAACACCGAAGCTTTGGTTATTGCGGAACATCAACCACTGCTCCCATTGCGCAGCGGCAGGCAAACCGATGAGAATGCCCAGCACTATTGCTAAAAGGGTACGAACAAGTTTGCTGCGCTTCTTCAGAGCAGCGCGCAGCGGTATGAGTGTTCGTTGCTCATCGGAATCGGGAACAATGGCTGGAGCAAGACGATCGGCAACTGCCATGTTGAGCCACAAAAGAATGGCAAAAACCAAGCTGAAGGCTCCAATGAGAAGACCCTTGGCTCCGAGTATTCCCCACAGCACATCGGTGCGACCAATGGCTTGGTGCCAGAGCACATTGACGTAGAAAGACGACAAACTTTTTGCCGACAAAATAAGTACGACGACAATGGCAATTGCCACCGCTATAACAATGCGACCGCGGTTTGGTTTTCCGATTTTGATTCGTGGTAATCGGGGAATTCCAAAGGGCGATGTGGACGAGTTATCTGAGGTGTTGCTCACCTCATGGAGACTACTGCTGCACTGGTGCGAGTAGGCAACGGCAGCCAGCATGAGCTAGCGGATGAAGATTTCCTGTCGGAAATTCCTTGCCGAGTGCAATAGAACCTGCAAGCGAATTGTCTTCTGCGTCTGGGCATTCTGGGCCGTTCGGATCGACCATCCAGCACACTTGCGTACCAGGTTTCACGCCCGCAAAAAAGCCGCGGCTGTAAGACAAACATGCAATGTCATCGACTTGTTCATCAATGTGTTGACTCTTCCACTGCCGATAGACACCTCGTAATGCTTTAGCCATTGCAACGCGATCTGTGCCGTTTTGTTCAATCGCTTTTGCCAAACGATCACGCAACGGTTTTACCAATTGAACACCGATTAATACATCAACTGTAGGAATAACATCGGCGACTTTTGCACTCTTTGCCGCACCTTTGGCCGCAGCCATGATGTCTTCAGAAATTGCATCGCCGTAGCGCTTTGCATGCACTTCTTGTTCACCAACCATTGCATCGACCGTGAGTGCATTTTTCTTGCCGCGCAAATACTCAAGAACTTCATTTTCTTCATCGGCAAGCACACGCTTTAACTTGCGTGACATTGCAACAACAATTGGCGCAAGCACTTCATCACGTTTTGCAAAAGCACCAGCGTCGTGCATGGGCTGTACTGGCACAACTGCAGTTGCAGTTTCTTCCACCACTTCTACTTTTTTCGTTGATTTCCGTGGCTCAACAACTTTTCCACCAGACACGGCGTTGCTTGCAGCTTTGTCGACAGTTGCTTCACGCAGACGTGCGAACAAGTTTTCTACTGCCTGTGCGTTGGCATCACTCTTTGGTGCAACAGTTTTGTCAACACTTGGATGTTCTGGGTTGACTCCACCTGAAGTTTCTGGCCGAGGGCGATCTTTAGAAAAAAGATTCACCACGTTCGACTTTTCATCTTCTACAACCGCGATGGTTTCTTTGACCTCAGCAACTGGAGTCTCTTCAACAATCGCTTCAACAACTGCGACCTCTTCAACGACTGGGGTCTCTTCAACGAGCACTTCTGCGGTGGGTGTTTCTTCTTCTACAACAGTGACAACGTCAATTACCACATCAATAATTTCTTCAACAACCGCTTGTGTTGCTTCAGGCTCAATTTCTTCTAATTTTGTATGGTCGAAAAGCTCAATGACTTCAGGTTCTTCTGCTTCTGCTTCTGCTTCAGCAAATGCTTCCACTACTCGTTCCAACACAATGGTC
>JAPKZV010000246.1 GCA_026393585.1 Actinomycetota bacterium | reverse complement strand
GATCCCCGTTTTCTAACTGGCAAAGGTACTTATATTGCCAACCTCGATCTGCCAGGAGCACGACACATTTCTTTTGTGCGTTCCTCCATGGCACACGCAAAAATCACCGGCATCGATGCAAGTGAAGCATTGTCGATGCCAGGTGTCATTGCGGTGTTAACAGCTGCAGATGTAGACATGGAACCAGCCAAGCCTTCAATACCTTTGTTGAACCAAGACATGCGACGCCCCTTCCTGGCAATTGATGTTGTGCGATTTGTTGGTGACCCCATCGCGATGATTATTAGTGAGACCAAGGAACAAGGCATTGACGCAGCAGAAACTGTTGTGGTTGATTACGAACCATTAACTGCAGTGCTTGATGTTGCCGATGCACTTGCAGACAAAACAATTTTATTTCCTGAAGCAAAAACAAACGTGGTGTTCACCCTGCCCACTCCGGCCGACTTTTATTTCCTGAAGCAAAAACAAACGTGGTGTTCACCCTGCCCACTCCGGCCGACCCATCTATTTTTGCCAATTGCGAAGTGGTCGTTGAATTAGCAATTGAGAACCAACGTGTTGCTCCAGCACCAATGGAAGTGCGTGCAGCTGCAGCAACATGGGATGGCAAGCGACTCACGCAGTGGGCATGCAGCCAAGGCGCACACGGTGCACGTGACGGCTTAGCAGCAGCTCTTGGCCTTGCTAAAGAAGACGTACGCACCATTACGCCCGATGTTGGCGGTGGCTTTGGTGCAAAAAATGGTGTGTACCCCGAAGAAATTCTGGTGGGCTGGGCAGCAAAGAAGTTGGGTTACCCCGTGCGCTGGACCGAAACACGCAGCGAAAACATGTTGGGCATGGGCCATGGTCGCGGGCAACGCCAAATTGCAAAAATGGGTGGCACAAGAGATGGTCGCATTACTGCGTATCGCCTCGAAGTTTTACAAGACTCTGGCGCCTATGCGTGTATTGGTGCTGTATTGCCCATCATGACGCGCATGATGACCGGTGGCGTGTACGACATTGCCAATATTGAATACAACTCGTATTCGCTTGTTACCAACACCACGCCAATGGAGGCTTACCGCGGTGCGGGCCGGCCCGAGGCAACTGCTGCAATTGAACGCACATTAGAAGTCTTCGCACAAGCTTGCGGAATGGACTCCACTGAAGTGCGCCGCAAGAACTACATCAAGCCGTCAGCATTCCCTCTCACAACCGCAATGGGTGCCGCTTACGATTCGGGTGAATACGAAAAAGCACTCGACATGGCGTTGACCGCTTCGGGTTACCAAGCATTGCGTGCAGAACAAAAAGCGCGCCGTGATCGCGGCGATGTTGTGCAGCTCGGTATTGGTGTTGCGTCGTATGTAGAAACCACTAACCCCATGGGTAGTGGTGAATATGGAGCCGTAGAAATTACCAACGATGGAGGGGCCATTGTGCGCACTGGTTCTTCGTCGCATGGTCAAGGCCACCACACTTCGTGGGCAATGATTGTTTCTCAAAAAACAGGTATCCCAATGGACAAAATTGAGTTCCGCTTTGGCGACACCGACGATATTGAGCGCGGTAACGGCACAGGTGGTTCACGTTCGCTGCAAGTGGGTGGAACTGCTGCTCAAATGGCTGCCGAGAACGTCATTGAAATTGCACGCCAAAAAGCTGCCGACTTGCTTGAGGCTGCGCCAGAAGACGTTGTACTCGACGCTGCAACTGGTGCTTTCCACGTAGTGGGTTCACCACGCCCAAGCAAAACATGGGCAGAAATTGCTATTGCATCGCCGGTTGCGTTGTTCGCAGAAGCCGACTTCACACCAGAGGGTGCAACATTCCCCTTTGGAACTCACGTGAGTGTCGTTGAAGTAGACACCGAAACGGGTTCTGTTGCCATTGTGCGCCACATTGCTTGTGACGATGCGGGCACCATTTTGAACCCCCTCATTGTTGATGGCCAAGTACATGGTGGTGTTGCGCAAGGTATTGCACAAGCGTTACTTGAAGAAGTGCGTTACGACGATGGCGGTAACCCCATTACCTCGAACCTTGCTGACTATGCCTTTATTTCCGCAGCGGAGTTGCCGTCATTTGAGCGCGTTCCTATGGAAACTCCAACGCCGCGTAACCCACTCGGTGCAAAAGGCATTGGCGAAGCCGGAACAATTGGTGCAACTCCGGCAGTGCACAACGCTGTTATTGATGCAGTGCATCATTTAGGCGTGCAACATATTGATATGCCATGTACAGCAAACCGCGTATGGGCTGCGTTACAAAGTGTCCGTTAGCTAGAGCCGTCCAGGCGGGGCTGCGTCGGGGCGGTCTTTCCACATTT
>JAPKZV010000204.1 GCA_026393585.1 Actinomycetota bacterium | reverse complement strand
CGACCGAGCAATCCAGCAGTACCGCGCGCTGCGAGTGTCAACGCTCTAAGCACCAAATTCCCTTTGCTCTTTTTTCCATTCATGAGCCATCTGGATCAGTTCTCCACCTGACAGAGCCGGAAGATTCACATGGCGCACTTCGGTCACCAGCTTGTAGCCCTCTGGCTGGTGCTTGCTGAAGTACTCAGCACTGCCTTGGTCGCTGCGATGCCCGTGATGCTCTTGAGCTTGGCGAACATGATGATGTTCAACACCTTCATCGGGTCGATGCAGATGCATTACCTCTCGATCATGATTTTCCGACACATGCCAGACATCGCAGTAATCACGCGTGACCGCAGCAACTACCCATTTTCCTGACACATCACTGAGTGGCGTTTCATGCATACAAGCAACGTACGCCGAAGTGCACGCAAATTGCAGCGAATAAAAAAGAAGGTATTAATGCACTCGCAGCATCAACTTGCCATAATGGCCGCCGTCAAGAAGCAAGCGCACTGTTGCAGGGAAGTTTTCAATTCCCTCTTCAATTTGCTCACGAACTTTCAACTCGCCACTCTTTAGCCACTTACCCATTTGCGCTTCAGCTTCAGCGTGCTTGTGGGCATAGTGAAAGATGGTGAACCCAAGCATGCTGGCATTGCGCTCAGGAATCTTCAGGTAGTTCTTTGGTCCTCGCACGTCAGCCATATTTTCGTATTGAGAAACCGCGCCGCACAGAACCACACGAGCCTCTTCGGCAATGTTCATCAACACTGCGTCGAGCACATCGCCACCCACGTTGTCGAAGAACAGGTTCACGCCATTTGGCGCAAGTTCCGCAAGACGCTTTTCTACGTTCTCGTTGCGATAGTCAATGGCTGCCGTATACCCAAGTTCGTTCACCAAGAAGTCAACTTTGTGCTTTCCTCCGGCGATGCCGATCACTGTTGATGCCCCAGAGAGCCGTGCTACTTGACCAGCCAATGAACCAACAGCACCAGCTGCTCCTGAGATAACGACGGTGTCGCCTGCCTTGGCCTTTCCTACGTAAACAATGCCGGTGTATGAAGTGAGACCCGTTGCCATACCCAATGCACCAAGAAAAGCAGTAGCAGGGGCAATTGAAGTATCAAGTTTGCGCAACATCACAGAGGGCAATAACGCATAGCTTTGCGAGCAAAACGGACCTGTGACTGTGTCGCCAACAGCAAAACCAGGGTCAGCGCTTTCCACCACTGTGCCCACGCCGAGCGCCGGCACTACCCCACCAAGTTGTGCTGATGTATGGAAACCGCCACCGTCGAGGGTGGTGCGAATAAAAGCGTCAATAGAAAGAACGTCAACACGCACAAGAACTGAACCAGCAGTAACTTCGCCAACCTCATCGTTCACGATTTCAAAGTCAGATTCCTTGAGGGCACCCTGCGGATGAGACTTCAAAACAACTTTGCGATTTACCAACTGCGACATAATTTCCCCTTTATTGAACTCCTTAGATTATGGTCTGTCGTTCTCTTCGATAACGAATTAGCACTACACTGCACTTTGAGGGGGTTTTATGTCATTAACAGTTGTCATTACAGGTGCAGGTTCAGGATTCGGCAAAGGGGCTGCGCTCGCATTGAGTGCGCGTGGTCACCACGTCATTGCCACAACAGAGACCGAAGCTCAAGCCACCGCCCTTCGCGCCGAGGCCCCACAACTACAAGTTGAAAAGCTCGATATCACCAATGCCGCCGACATTCAGAAGGTCAATGGCTGGAATGTTGATGTCCTCCTCAACAACGCCGGTGCCGGACAAACAGGCCCGATGGCCGATGTACCCATGGATCGCGTTCGCTTTCTTTTCGAGGTCAATGTTTTTGGCACCATTGCCATCACACAAGCAGTGCTGCCACAAATGGTGAAACGCGGAAAAGGTCGCGTCATCATTGTTTCATCAATTGCCGGAGTTCTTGCTGGGCCCGCATTTGGCCCTTACTCCATGACCAAGCATGCTCTTGAGGCTTTCGGAAAGTCATTGCGCGCCGAGATGGCCGCCCAAGGTATTGATGTCACGCTGCTCAACCCTGGCCCGTACAACACCGGCTTTAACGACCGCATGGCCGACTCGATGTGGGAATGGTTCAATGAAGCATCGGTCAATGCACCTGCAACTGAATTGCATCAAACCATGCGACAAATGGTGACCACGAATCAGATGGACCCCATTGAAGTAGTGAACCGCATGGTGGAACTCGTTGAGGCAAGTACCACCACGGAAAACAACTTTGTACCCGAAGGCATTATTGAAATGCTGACGGCACAAGTTGCCGAGAGCTAACTATTCGGCAGTTTTCTCTTCGTTTTGAATTGAGGCACGCTCGGCTGCACGTTCTGCCATGCGCTTTGCGGCCTTGCCAACACGTTCCACGTGCGAAACAAGTGAGATACGTGCTTGTTCTGCAGCAGCTGTGAGACCTTCTACTTTTTCAATTGCCCACTGGCGCGTGAGAAGCGGAACAATGATTTTGTCGTGATGAATATTCATGTCGTAGATGCCAGCCTTCGCAATGGCGCGAGCATGACCGACGAATCCGGGAATACCTAAACCAGGCATTGAGAAGTTCTTCACTTGTCGCGTTAAGGCTTCCATCGCCATTGACGGATGCACTTCGAACAACTTGGTCACTAAGTCTCTGTAAAAAAGGTGATGACGATTCTCATCGGCTGAGAGCCGCATCATGACGTCGTAGCCGGCTTTGTCGTTCAACATAGTGCCAGTGTTGCGATGTGAAATGCGCGTAGCGAGTTCTTGCACAGCCACGTAGCACATGCCATCGGCAGCCGACTCTGGCTCAGGAACCATTGCACTGCTCACCTGAATCATGCGGCCATTTTCTAATTCGCAAGGGTCGAGCAAACCGCTTACCGTGATGTAGTCGCGCATCGCAATTGCATGTCGACCTTCTTCAGCGGTCCAACGTTGCGCCCAGGTTCCCCAGGCTGTGTCGCCACCAAACATGCGCGAGATAGTGCGTGTGTACCAGGGAAGATTGTCTTCAGTGAGCAAGTTCACTAACAATGCAGAACGAACACCTTCAGGAATGGACTCTGCAGCATAATTAAAACCATCTTTTGCCAAACGGGCAGCACGCTCCCAAGGAACAATGTCGTGTGGGTACCACGGCTCGTCAGAATCTAAATGCCGATTCAAGAGGCGTTCAGCCTCGGGCTCTAGTTCGTTGAGAAGCGCAACATCATTCATTTCTCTACGATATGCGATACCGATGGGTAAGAACGTTTCCTTGGTGAATTTTGAGAGAAAATGAGTACGAATTGGGGCCTAAACATGCAAATCCCAGAGATACTAAGAAAAGTAGCCATCTAGCTCTCACCTGAAGCGAAAGGGTTCATATGAAAAAACTTCTTGGTCTTTTCCTCAGCAGTGTCATTGCGCTCTCGACTTTTGTACCTCACCGCCCCGCACATGCACTCGCAGCACCCGCCTTCAAATGGAACGCAACGACTCTTGCCCCCAATTCCCAACAACCACTTGCTTCTCTCATCACCACCAATGCCAAAGGAATCCGAACATGGAGAGCCACTGGTAGTTGCGTGCACAACGGCCCCATTCTCACCGTCATTGGCACGAAAGTTTGTCGCTTACAGCTCAGTATCGGATCACGCGGAAAACCTCCTCGCCTCTCCAAAAGCCGTGTATTTCGCGTACGTGCCGTCTCTGCCGATGCCTCTGGTGCACTTCCGGTGACCCCATCACGCGCGCTCACTGTTTGGTATCCCATCTCCCCTCCAGAAAAAACAAGCGATCTCTGGAACGTCCCTATTTCAAGTTATGTGCGAGGTCGCGATGTGTACCCCACGGAAGTAACTCTGCCGAGCGCAGAAACAGCAGCGTGCGAACAGGCCACCAAAGTGAAACAAGGTGTCATTGGGCTTTTCTTCGGCAGGCAAGTTGCAACAGGTGGCAGTGGATTCGGCATCACTATTTCGAACGCCGACATCATCAAAGTTGTTCAAGCATGGGCAACAGGCCTTGCCCGTTGCGCGCGCGGTCCGTGGGAACTCGCAATTGGCACGAGCAACTCAGGTGGCGCCACCACCTTCAATGGTTATTTTGGTGGCGTAGCCTGGGCGCAACTCGTTGATGCAGCACGAGCAGTATCTGACACTCGCATCATTATCTCGGGAGCAAACGACCTAGAACCCGGCTGGGGCCCTTCGGGCCAAGCACGCGCATGGGTTGACGGTTTTGTTGCATCCACTGCACAGCGTTTATGGAACTTTGGCTCAGCTGACGGTTGCCCACAAAAGGTGGGCGGACTTTTATGCAACAACGGTTGGACCATTGATGACGTCATTTGGGTCTCAGCACAGGCCGGACCAAATATTGTTGCACTTCCTCA
>JAPKZV010000253.1 GCA_026393585.1 Actinomycetota bacterium | reverse complement strand
CCTGAGCATGTCGTTATCGAGTTCCTTCTCAGCGAGCAGACGTTTCAAGCGGGCGTTTTCTTGTTCCAACGTTTTGAGTCGTGCCACATCATCAGGTCGCATCGCCCCATATTGGCTACGCCACCGCTGATACGTCTGATGTGATATCTCTAAATGTCGCATCACTTCAGCCAGCGGTATGTTCTCCGCCAACAACCGGTCCGCTTCACGCAGCTTGCGAACAATCTGCTCAGGTGTGTGTCTGGTCCGTTTCATATCCATCCTCCCAACCCCATTCTGACGGGATTGCTGATCTCATAGGAGATGGACCTATTTCAAGGGGTCAGGACAAAAAGGTGAGCCAAGGCAATACCCCAAAAGAACTCGACCCTTCATTCAACGCATCGTCAACAAATATTGATGCGATAAGAGCGATCGATAGGGGAAGGATGGCAAAAATAATGCCGCCGAGAGCTACGTACCATCCGCGAATTTTTCGATCTTGCATATGTTCTCCCTAGCCGCCTACGTCTCTGCGACAACAAAGACTAGTGGGAAACTCATGGAGCCCAAGATGAGAATCGAACTCACGACCTACGCATTACGAGTGCGTTGCTCTACCGACTGAGCTACCTGGGCAAGGACTTCACTTTATCGTCAAGAGGCGGAGGCGCATGATTCGCGGGTCGTCTTCCCCGAGAAATTCAAGGAGTTCGGTCGTGACTGCCCGAACATCGAGGGTTCCTGCTGCATGCATATCCTCTAAATCAGCCCAGTCGCGGGTGCGATTAAAAAAGGTTTTGAAGACAGCAAGATCGCGACATGCAAGAAATGGAAGTTCTACTCCGGCAAAGGTTTCATACCGTATGCGTAATGCTGCTTGCGCGTGAAATGTCGTGGTGTTTAAGAAAATATCTAAAGGAGTGTCATTCCACGTCAATCGTGTTTGCCCATCTCGATGGAGTTCCTTGAGGTTTCCTTCTGAGGTACCAATGGCCTTCGGTAGTGCTGATGTGAGTAAATCAATCTCTTCAGTGGAAATGAAAATGTTGATATCGATATCAATCGTTCCACGGGCTTGCTGAGTACACCAAGCAAGGGCGAGTGCCCCTCCAAATGCATGTGGAATATTTCTACGAGCAAGCGATTTATGTAATTGCACCATCTGCGATTGCAATGAAGTCATTTGTTTTTTCCAAATATTGGCATCTTGTGATTTTTGTTTGCTCGAGAGGGAAACTGTTGGGCCAGCTCTAGTACCTGTTCGAGTTCTTTACCCTTGGAAGATGCTGAACTGCTGTGGTCGCGCATTCGCTTTTCAAGATGAATATCAATGGCAAAACCTGCAGCAGTGATGATGCGTTCAAACGTCTCTACATTCGGTATTTTGCTTCCCGATTCGTAAGCGGCGAGAGCAGAGTGTGAGGTGTTGGCGCGATTTGCCAGTTCGCGCAATGTGAGACCCGATTGCTGGCGAGCTGTTCTCATGGCGAGGTGAATATTCATGGTATCTACAAAGATACCAAAAAATTCTCGGGTGAAAACTACAAAAGTTCTGTGCCGCGCACAATGGGTAGGCGCAGGAACAGGGATTGCAAGAGAAGGGTTTCGTTGGCGTTGAGCCCAAGGTTGTGCATGGCGGTGTGGACGTGTGCAACTGCCTCGGCGTAGTCGTGAGTTTTATGTGCATTGGGGGCGTGCGACATTGCGTCGCGGTACACACCGGCAAGTACGGCGAGGCCACTGCGAAGTTCATCGCTGCGGAAGCGACGCAGTTGGCGCTTGTGGGCTTCGAGGAGAGTCTTACGGCCACTGCCACGTTCGCCCGTTGCTTTCACACGTTTTTCAAGTTCTTCAATTTCGAGTTTGTGTTGTTCTTCAAGTGGAACCGTTGCGGCTTCAATGCGTTGAACAATGTCGTCAACAAGTGCGAGTGCAACTGAACCAGAACCGTCGAGCGAAGTGGGAACATTGCTAAATGCTGAACGGCGTGCTGCGTATGCACCGTCTTGTGCAAGAAGACGTGCGCGTTCAATGCTGCCTGCTGCGCCATGTGATGCAGATTGTGCGGTGGCTTGTGCAATACCTTCTGAAATGAGTTGAGCCTCAATGATGTCGGCGCTGACTTCGCCGAATTGAACAACAACACAGCGGGAAGCAACGGTGACAAGGCTTGGCACAAGTGAGTCGGCAAGAAGAATGAAAACAACATGTGCAGTGGGCTCTTCAAATGTTTTGAGCAAGCGAACCACAGCTGCTTCGGCCATGAGATGCACTTCATGCAAGATGATGATTTTGTGCGATGACTCAACGGGGCTGCGCGATGCAGACTCGACAATGTCTTGTGCCATCTCGGCAGAGATAGATGCACCCTCACGCCAAATTTCATGCACGTCGGCAAAACCCTGTTGTGCAATGAGGCGACCTTCACGTGACGTGGGGTCGGCAGTGCCGGTGAGCAGCGTGGTGGCAAACGCGCGAGCGGCTTCATCTTTGCCACAGCCTTCGGGTCCAACGAGGAGAAAACCATGAACAGGGTGCTCGGTGAGGCGTTGGAGAAGTTCAACGGCATGGGGCTGGCCAATGACGGCGTCCCACATTGAACTCACCAGGGCATTGCTCATGAGTGCAATGTAAAGGATGGATGTGCCACGACCGCGGCAAAAATTTTATCTTCGACCACGTCTTTTGGTTCAAGGCCGTCGATGAGTATCCAGCGAGCAGGATCTTTTGCAGCGAGTTCAGCAAAACCTGCACCGATGCGGGTAAAGAAGTCGGCACCTTCACGCTCGAAGCGGTCGAGGTCGCGCTTGGCTAAGCGCGTGTTGGCTTCTTCGGTAGAAATCTGAATCCACACCACAATGTCGGGGAGCACGTTGTTGAGCGCCCAAGTGTTGATGCTGAGCAAGGTGTCAACGTCGAGACCACGGCCGTAACCCTGGTAGGCGAGTGTGGAGTACACGCTGCGGTCGCTTACCACGTGTTGCCCACGTTGGAGGGTGGGCTCAATCAGTTCACTCATGTGTTGGGCGCGGTCGGCGGTCATGAGCAGGAGTTCAGTGCGTGAGTTGAGATCGGTGTTTTCTGGGTCGGCCAAAATGCCGCGCAGCAATGCACCAATACGCG
>JAPKZV010000055.1 GCA_026393585.1 Actinomycetota bacterium | reverse complement strand
GCTTGTTGAAAGCGTGTTTACAGCGCGGCATTTTTCCGCGCACGATGAGTGCTGGCAAGAGCCTCATTATGGAAAACGGTGCTGTGGTGGGTGTGCACATGGAAACTCCCGATGGACCCCGTGAAGTGCGAGCGAAAAAGGGCGTCATTTTGGCATCGGGTGGTTTTGAATGGGATCCCGATTTAGTGCGTGCATTTACACGTGGGCCAATGACTCACCCAGTGTCAATGGAAACTTCTACAGGTGATGGATTGCGCATGGCAATGAAAGCCGGTGCGATGTTAAGCAACATGCGTGAAGCATGGTGGATTCCAACAGGTGTTGTGCCGCTCTCGGCAAACCCAAAGGGAAAAGTGTTGGTGAATGGTCAACGTACGTTGCCGCACTCCATCATGATCAATAAGCACGGTCGCAGGTTTACTAATGAGGCTGCAAACTACAACGCATTCGGTGCGGCATTTCATGTTGAAGATGTGTCGCGCTTCGAATATGCAAACCTGCCGTGCTGGCTGATTTTTGATCAGAACTATGTCGATACCTACGGGTTCCGCGTGAGCGCGGGTGGTCACGGTTCCGTGGTGCCTGAATGGATTCCACGGGGCAACACACCACAAGAACTTGCTGAACAACTCGGTGCCGATGGTGAAGAACTAGTGCGCACCATTGAGCGTTGGAATACGCATGTGCAAGAAGGTCACGACCCCGATTTTGGTCGTGGCAATAGCGCATTTGACTGCTGGTGGGGAGACCCGCACCGGAAGGGTCGTCGCGATGCAACGCTCGGTGAATTAAATCGTGGGCCGTACTACGCCTTTGAAATTAAGAGTGGTTGCTTGGGTACCAAAGGTGGCCCTCGAGTGAATGCCAATGCATGCGTTCTTAACGTTGATGGCGATGTGATTCCTGGTCTCTACGCTGCGGGCAACGTGATGGGTTCACCATTTGGTATGACCTATGGCGGGCCAGGCGGAACACTTGGCCCAGCGATGGTCTTTGGTTATTTAGCTGCGAAGCACGCATCTGGTCGCTAAAAAACTGAGGCGTTAGTAGCCCTTATTTTTCCTGCCGAGTTCGCGTTGAATTTCGCGCTTCACATCGCGTTCTGCAATGGCTTGGCGCTTGTCGGCGTGCTTGCGGCCTTGGGCAAGAGCGAGTTCTACCTTTACGCGTCCGTCGCGCAAGATGAAACTTAAGGGCACCAACGTGTGGCGATCTTTCATGATGCTTTCACGGAAGCGACGAATTTCAGTTGCGTGGAGAAGCAACTTGCGCGGGCGATCGGGGTCGTGTGCGCCAACGCCAACGGCAAAACGGTACGGAGCAATGTGTACGCCTTCAAGCCACACCTCGTGGTTAATGACGCGGGCATAAGCATCGGCAAGTTGCACTTGGCCTGTGCGCAAACTCTTTACCTCGCTGCCCACCAGCACAATGCCAGCTTCCACCACATCGATAATGGTGAAGTCGTGGCGAGCCTTGCGGTTGCTCGCAAGGATGGTTTGCCCTGCTTGTTTCATAGAAGTGCGTTCAGGCTACCGAGAGACCAAGCTCAGTAATTTCCGCTGCTGCTTGTGTGCAGGCATCGATCAGTTCATGCATGCGCTGTGGGGTGAGGCGAGTGCTGGGGCCTTGAATGCCTAATGCATATTGGATGTGTTGTGATGTCTTGCCATAGGGCAGTACAGGAACGGCAACTCCGTTTGCTCCGTCGTAGCGTTCGCCAATGTTGAGTGCATATTTTTGAGCAGCAACTTCGTGAAGGTGTGCGGTGAGATCAACTGGTGAAGCAATTGTGCTGTCGGTGAACTTCTCGAGTTTCCCTAACTGCTGAACTGCTGTGTCTATTCCTTGTGCACTAAATGCGAGCAGTATCTTTCCCATTGCAGAGGCATGTAGAGATATCTCGCGGCCTGACAAATGATCAACGCGTAAAGCTTGTGCGGAATGTTTTTGTGCAACAACGTGTGCAGTGTCGTTATGCAGCACTGCAAGGCTGGTTGATTCGCCGGTGAGTGAACACAGCCGCTGCAAAATGGGTTGCACACTTTCTAAGCCAATAGAAGAGAGGTACTTGCGCCCGAGTACTCCGGCGAGGGGGCCGAGTTGGTAGCGCTCTGTGATGGGGTCTTGTGTCACCAGGTGCGTATCGACCAAGGTGCGAATAATGCGGTGCGTGGTGCTGGGGCTTAAGTGCACTTCTTGCGCAATTGACTTCAATGCAAGACCAGGGTGGGCAGGGTCGGCGTCGGCAGGTGTGTCGGCCAAGACCCGCAAAATGGAAACAGCTCGCTCGATGGAGTGCACCCCTGAAGTGGGCTGAGCGGCTGACGTCATACGACATATTGCCAAGGTTCAACATATTTTCCGCTGATGTTGCAATTCCCGATAAATATGACTAGGTTTGTCAACAATTAGAAACGGAATGAAATTCCGTATAGTGGAATTAAGGAGAAAGTCATGGTCGTACATTCGCTGAAGAAGGGCAAAGCCCGTGTGCTTGCCCTCGCTGTGATCGCAAGCACTGCGTTAGTTGCGGTTTCTGGGTCTGCACAGGCATCCACAACGCCCGTCGCAAAAGCAAAGAAAATTCGTATTGGATACTTTGCCAACGTCACTCATGCCACGGCACTGGTGGGTGTGCAGGAAAAAATCTTTGAGAAGTCATTTGCCAAAGACAAAACAAAAGTTGAATTCGTGGTGTTCAATGCTGGCCCAGCCGTCATAGAAGCCATGAAGGGTGGGGCGATCGATGCAAGTTATATCGGGCCGAACCCAGCCTTAGCTGGTTACGCAAGTACTAATGGCAATTTGTTGCGCATTGTTGCCGGTGCAACATTGAATGGTGCACAACTCATTGTTAATAGTTCCATCAACTCTGTTGCCGACCTCAAGGGAAAAACTATTGCTACTCCGCAACTTGGCAACACTCAAGACGTAGCAGCGCGTACGTATTTCAAGAGCCAAGGATTTGCTACCAATATCTCTGGTGGTGGCGATGTGAAAATTGCTCCAACAGAAAATGCCACGTCGTTGACTTTGTTCAAGAGCGGCAAGCTCGATGGCGCATGGGTGCCAGAACCATGGGCTTCTCGTTTGGTATTGGAGGGAAATGGAAAAGTGCTTCTCGACGAAAAGAACATTTGGCCAAATCAAAAATTCCTCACCACCAACCTCATCGTCACGTCGAACTTCTTGAAGAAGTTCCCAGCATCAGTAGAAACATTGCTCGATGCTCATATCGGAATCAACAACTTCATTACGCAAAGTAAGAATCTCGTTCGAGTAAAAGCCGATATCCAAGCGGAATTGTTAGCGAAGACCGGCAAAAACCTCACACCGGAAACACTCGACCGAGCCTGGAGCAATGTGATTATTAGTAACGAACCATTGGCAAAAGGTCTGGTAAGTACTGCAAATAACGCAATTGCTGCGGGGCTCTTACAAGTGCCGGCTCAGGGTCTTACCAAAATCTACGACCTACGGATTTTGAACAAAATCTTGCTGGCGAAGAATCCAACATTTAGGAAATACAGCGCAGCAGGGTTGGGTCTGAGCTAATGACCGAAACATCTGGTCTCGTTCTCAATGGACTATCGAAGCGTTTCTCTGGAGATGCTTCGACAGTTCTTGACAATATCTCCCTTTCCATTGCGGAAGGGGAGTTTGTCTGTTTGCTTGGTGCAAGCGGATGTGGAAAAACAACTTTGCTGAATCTCATTGCGGGCTTAGACGAGCCAACAAGTGGAACCATTTCTGCAAACGGTCGCACTTCGCTCATCTTTCAAGAGCCAGCTCTCTTCCCTTGGTTAACTGCGGGAAAAAATATTGAGTTGGCATTGAAGGCGGCTGGCGTTGAGCGTGCGCAGCGTAAGGAAAAAGCTCAAGAGCTGTTACATCTTGTGCATCTCGATAAGTCGTACGACCAGCGCCCGCATGAACTTTCGGGTGGAATGAAGCAGCGTGTTGCCATTGCACGTGCGTTGGCTCAAGAGTCAAAAATTTTGTTGCTCGATGAACCATTTGCTGCACTCGATGCCATTACGCGCGACTTTTTACATGAGGAAATTTCTCGCGTATGGAAAGAGCGTGGGCTCACCATTGTTTTCGTTACTCACAACGTACGTGAAGCTGTTCGACTAGGCCAGCGAGTGCTGTTGCTGTCGTCGCGGCCGGGGCGAGTGATTCGCGAATGGAATATTGATATCGCACAACCACGCAATATTGACGACCCACAAGTTGCTGTCTTGGCATCGGAAATTACCGCTGAATTGCGTCAGGAGATTCGTCGTCATGCCCGCTGATTTTGAAGTTCGAGAAGTTGATGATTTAGCAACACTGGAGTCGGGTTTAGATGCACTCGAATCTTCAGACGAACAAGAAAAGCGCTTTACGCTGAAGCGCTTCTTGCTGAAGTTGTCTCCGGCGCTCATTGCAGTCGCGGTAGTGCTCGGTATTTGGCAGTTGCTTTTCGCGCTGAAGGTGAAACCCGATTATGTGATTCCGAGCCCACAGATGGTGTGGAGCTCATTCACTGCTCAATGGAAATTGGGAATGGTGTGGCCTGCAGTGCAGAACAGCATCACGCGAGGCTTTATTGGCTTTGCTTTGTCTATTGCTATTGCCACGCCAATCGGGATACTTGTTTCGCAAGTGAAGTTTGCTCGACTCGCATTGCGGCCAGTGCTCACTGGTTTGCAGCAACTGCCGTCGGTGGCGTGGGTGCCAGCAGCAATTATCTGGTTTGGTTTGTCGCCAAGCACCATTTATTGCGTCGTGATTCTTGGAGCTGCGCCATCTATTGCCAACGGGCTTGTTGCAGGAATCGACCAGATTCCGCCGTTGTATTTGCGTGCAGCGAAAGTGCTGGGTCTCTCTGGGTTTTCTTCCATTAGGCAAGTGGTGTTACCCGCGGCATTCCCTAACTATTTGGCAGGGTTGGAACAAGGTTGGGCTTTTGCTTGGCGTTCGCTGATGGCTGCCGAACTCATTGCTGTTTCACCTGAACTTGGTCATGGCCTAGGACAGCTTTTGGAAGTG
>JAPKZV010000251.1 GCA_026393585.1 Actinomycetota bacterium | reverse complement strand
TTTAGGAAAATCGGTTCCTATTGGAGCGCCGGGGCTCATCGCACCTACCGAAGACATCACCTACACAGGTGAAGAACTCGTAGTCGATGGCGTACGTATCGTTTTCCAACTCACGCCGGAAACTGAAGCACCTGCAGAAATGAACTTCTTCTTTCCCGATCATGGATGGTTATGCATGGCAGAAAACTGCACGCACACCATGCACAACCTTGTTCCTATTCGTGGCGCACAAGTGCGTGATGCACTGAGTTGGTCGAAGTACATCAACGAAAGCATCGAGCTCTTTGGTGCAAATACGTCGTTGATGTTTGCATCACACCACTGGCCACGGTGGGGAAACTCCGACATCGTTCACTTCCTCACGCTGCAACGCGACCTGTATCGCTGGATGCACGATCAAACAATGCGCCTCGCAAACCATGGCTATGTTGCTTCGGAAATTGCCGAAATGCTGGAACTACCAGAAGATTTTCTTGAACACAGCCACACCCGCGGGTACTACGGCGACCTTGTACACAACGTCAAAGCGGTTCATCAGCGTTATCTCAGTTGGTACGACGGCAACCCTGCGAATCTTCACAAACTGCCGCCAAGTGACGTAGGCAAGAAATACGTTGAGCTCGCCGGCGGCGAAGTTGCACTACTGAAAAAAGCACGCGAGGCATTCGAGCGTGGCGAGTATCGCTGGGTTGCAGAGCTGCTCAATCATCTTGTGTTTGCCAATCCTGAAAATGCTGAAGCACGCAATCTGCAAGCCGACACGCTTGAACAACTGGGGTATCAGGCTGAGTCATCAACGTTCCGCAATGCGTACCTCATGGGCGCTCAAGAACTTCGCCAAGGCCCTCCCCCTGCAGCACGTACAAAAATTCGCGCCAAGGGTTTACTGATGGCAATGACTATTCAGCAAGTATTCGACACGCTTGCTGTTCGTTTGAAGTCCGACGAAGTAGCCGGCGTAACACTCTCGTTGAATTGGACCTTTACCGATATCAATGAGAAATGGCTAGTCGGTATCTCACACCGCACGCTCTTTTCAACACCCGGTCGTCACGACCCACAGGCAGCAGCGTCAATTACCACTACGCGGCACACGCTGCTTGAGGTCATTACTCAGAGCACAACTTTTCTCGAACAAATTCAAGCGGGGAACATTGCCATTGAAGGTGACGGCGCTGCTCTCATTACCGTGCTCGGCAACCTCGACACTTTTCAAACCAATTTCTCCATCGTTGAGCCATAACTTCTGCTGCACGTCATCGGCTACGGTGAAGAAATGGCTAGAGATGCAGAACACCTAGAAGATTGTTGGCTCGATGACGACCTCCGCGAAAGGTTGCTCAACACACAAATTGAGTGCACCTTTATGTGGACCAACAAGGCTGGGCAACCTTTTGGTGTTGCCATGAGTTACCTCTGGCGCAACGGGAGCATTTGGCTCACCGCTGCCGCCACACGTCCACGCGTGGCCGCAATTCGCCGCACTGGCTACGCAGCCGTCATGATCTCTTCCGTTGGTACCGACATTGGGCCCGGCAAAACTGTGTCGCTACGCGGGCCATGCATTGTGCACGACGACCGCGCTACTCGCGACTGGATGCTTCCTGAACTTGCTCACGCTGTGCGCCCCGACAACCCAGCGGGCGCTGGAGCTTTTCTTGAGCACCTCGACTCACCAGGGCGCATCGTGATTGAGTTAAAGCCCGAGTACAAGCTTGACTTCGACTCGAAGAAAATGTGGAAAGACCGCCCCGACGCAGCCCCACCTGGCCGGCTCTAACTAACGCACACTTTGCAAAGCAGACCACACGCGATTTGCTGTGCATGGCATATCAATATGTTGCACGCCTAAATGATGTACCGCGTCAATAACTGCATTGTGCACTGCAGGAGTTGCACCAATTGTTCCGGCTTCGCCAATGCCTTTTGCGCCTAATGGGTTGCGCGGAGTTGGAGTTTCCATAGGAACTCGCTCAAATGATGGCAACTCTGCTGCAGAAATAAAGGCGTAGTCGGCAAGGTTCGAGGTAATGGGGTTACCGCCATCGTCGTAACGCACTTCTTCAAGTAGCGCTTGCGCAATACCTTGCGCAACACCACCATGTACTTGGCCA
>JAPKZV010000235.1 GCA_026393585.1 Actinomycetota bacterium | reverse complement strand
AGAAAACCTTCACCGGTGAAAACAACATCGCAATTTTCTGCGCGCGTATCGAGGTCAATTTCTTCAGCAACGACGTCGAAACCAGGAACAAGTGTTGCGCCAAGTGCGGCCAGACCGCCGGCCAGACCACCCGCTGCACCTGCGCCTTCAATTGTGCTCACGTCGACTCCGTATTGCTCTGCATAAATTTGCTGCAGCCGTTCAAGACGCCCAGTGAGCAATGCAATATGCCGCAGCGTGGCACCTTTTTGAGGCCCAAAGATCTTTGCTGCTTGTGTGAATGGTGTGGTGACATCGCAAGCAACGAGAAACTCCACTGCTTTCAAGCGTGCGGGTGCATGAATGGCACGCACTGCTCCGTAGCCACCATCGGTTGTTGCAGAACCACCCAAACACACAATGATTTTTTTCGCGCCAGCATCGAGTGCTTGGTCGATGAGTTCTCCGGTGCCCGTGGTACTTGCGGCAATAGGGTCGTTGCGTTCTGCACCACCAACAAGTTGTAAGCCACTGGCGCGTGCCATTTCAATAACAGCAACATCGCGGCTCAGGCGCCACGGTGCTTCCACCATGTCGCCAAGTGGACCAGTCACCATGCTGGTGCGATTGGGGCCACCTAAAACATCGAGTGTTCCCTCGCCGCCGTCGGCAAGTGGTGCTTCGTCGCAATCGATGCCTAGTTCCCAACAGGCGTGGCCCACTGTCGCGCATGCCTCTTGTGCGGTTGCCGTTCCGCGGAACTTATCGAGTGCAGCAAGGACGCGCATGGCTACAGCGTAGGGTTTACCTATGAACGCACCTGCACAACCACCCCAAAATATTGCTGACGTTTTGAATTCCGATGCCAACGACCAAGTGGGTGCGCTGCATCGCAAATGGGTGTCGCCTGTGGAACTTGTTGATGCTGCCATTGCTCGTGCGCAAGCAGTGAACCCACAATTAAACGCCATTATTCATGAGCGATTCGAACGTGCGCGCAGCGAGGCCGCTGCCATTGCCGCAGGGCCAATTACAACGCCACTGCACGGAATGCCTGTGGTCGTGAAAGATCTTGAAGCAGCAATTGGTGGTGAGCCACACCACATGGGTTCGCGTGTTTTAAAAAACCTTGGGTACCGTGCCACGCACGATTCATACATTGCTCGACGCTTGAAGCGTGCAGGGGCAATTGTTATTGGCCGCACGAATACGCCAGAGTTCGGCAGCACCATTACAACAGAACCACTTGCGTATGGTGCAGCACATAACCCGTGGAATCTTGAGCATTCAACAGGCGGTTCATCGGGCGGTTCAGCTGCGGCAGTTTCTGCGCGCATCGTTGCTGTTGGCCACGCAAATGATGGTGGCGGTTCTATTCGCGTGCCAGCTAGTGAATGCGGGCTCGTCGGGTTAAAGCCATCACGTGGTCGCATTAGTAAAGGCCCCGACACAGGTGAGTCGTGGATGGGTGCAACTGTTGATGGAGTAGTTACGCGCAGTGTGCGCGACACTGCATTGATGCTCGACATTTTGTCGGGCTATGAAGCAGGCGACCCCTACACCGCTGTTCCTTATGCGCGGCCACTCATGGAAGAAGTAGGCAAGCCCGTTGGCTTTTTGCGCATTGGCTTTCTTGATCACCCACTCATGCCCGGTGGTGTAGACCACGCAGAAACACGTGCATCAATGGCGACTACACGCAAACTTTTGGAATCGCTCGGGCACATGGTGGAAGACGCGTACCCCGCCGCAATGGATGAAGAAGACTTCGCCGACACCTTCACGGGCATTGTTTCGGTTGCGACCGATGTTGGCGTGAGTGAAATTGAAGCGCTCATTGGGCGGCCGGTGACCGAAGACGACATTGAAGCCGACAATCTTTTCTTACGCGAAGTTGGTCGCACGGTGAGTGGAACTCAATATTTGCAGTGGGTGAATTGGATGCATGCATGGTCACGACGCATGTTGGAATGGTGGTACCCACAAGATGGTGCACAGCCCTTCGACATTTTGGTGACACCCACGTTGGCTGGCCCACCGCCCAAGTTGGGTTTGTTGAGTGGCCCCGAGGGCGGCATGAACATGCGCTCCATTTTGCAGTACACCGCGCAATTCAACGTGACGGGTCAGCCCGCCATCAGCCTGCCCCTCCATTGGAGCGCCGACGGGCTACCCATGGGCGTGCAATGCGTGGCAGCAACCCACCGCGAAGACCTGTTGGTGCGCTTGGGCTCACAACTTGAAGCCGCTGCGCCGTGGAGCCACCGCATGCCACCGCTAGTCTGACGACATGGCAACAGTTCGCATAC
>JAPKZV010000226.1 GCA_026393585.1 Actinomycetota bacterium | reverse complement strand
CTTGAAGCCGCTGCGCCGTGGAGCCACCGCATGCCACCGCTAGTCTGACGTCATGGCAACAGTTCGCATTCCCACCACCATGCGCCCCCTGTCGGGTGGAGCAGCAACTCTGCAAATTGAGGGCGCCACACTTGGCGACGTTTTGCGCAACCTCGAAGCAGCCCACCCTGGTTTTGGTGAGCGTTTGTTCGACGAATCTGGCGCTTTACGCAAGTTTGTGAACGTTTTTGTGTCTGACGACGATGTGCGTTACCTGCAGGGTCTCGATACCCCAGTGCCTGCCACAGAAACTGTTTCCATCATCCCTGCCGTTGCCGGCGGGGCTCTCTAACCCCCACGGTTGCTCTTTTGCCACCAGCGTTGGTGGGTTAGCACTCTCGGCGGTAGAGTGCTAGCACTCGAATATCCCGAGTGCGAACCCCACCTAATGGAGGAATCCAATGGCAAAGTTGATTGCTTTTGATGAAGAGGCCCGTCGCGGTCTTGAAGCTGGTATGAACAAGTTGGCCGATGCTGTGCGCGTCACACTCGGACCAAAGGGCCGCAACGTCGTGCTCGACAAAAAGTGGGGCGCTCCCACAATTACGAACGACGGCGTGTCTATTGCGAAAGACATTGAACTCGAAGATCCATACGAGCGCATTGGCGCCGAATTGGTGAAAGAAGTTGCCAAAAAGACCGATGACGTCGCCGGTGACGGAACCACAACGGCCACCGTTTTGGCATGGACCATGGTGCGTGAAGGCTTGCGTAACGTCGCTGCTGGTGCAAACCCAATGAGCCTCAAAAAAGGCATCGAAGTTGCCGTTGAAGCAGCCATTGGCAGCATCAAGGCTTTGGCAAAAGAAGTCGACTCAAAAGAGCAAATTGCTCAGGTTGCTTCTATTTCGTCAGCCGATGAAGAAATTGGTCAGATGATCTCTGAAGCCATCGACAAGGTGGGCAAAGACGGCGTTATCACCGTTGAAGAGAGCCAGACCTTCGGCATGGAGATGGACCTCGTTGAAGGTATGCGTTTCGACAAGGGTTACATCTCGCCATATTTCGTCACCGATACAGATCGCATGGAAGCTTCACTCGAAGATCCATACATCTTGTTCGTTGCATCAAAAATCACCAACGTGCGCGACATGTTGCCCATTCTTGAAAAAGTCATGCAGAGCGGCCGCACACTCATCATCATTGCTGAAGATGTAGAAGGCGAAGCACTGGCAACTTTGGTCGTCAACAAGATCCGCGGAACTTTCAAGAGCGCTGCTGTGAAGGCTCCAGGCTTTGGTGATCGTCGCAAAGCAATGTTGCAAGACATGGCAATTCTCACTGGTGGCCAAGTCATCAGCGAAGAAGTTGGATTGAAGTTGGAAAACGTGACACTCGATCTTTTGGGTCGTGCAAAAAAAGTTGTCATCACCAAAGACGAAACAACCATCATCGAAGGCGCGGGCGCCGAAGACGACATCAAGGGTCGCATTAGCCAAATCAAGGCTGAAATCGACAACACCGATTCCGATTACGACCGTGAAAAATTGCAAGAGCGCTTGGCAAAGTTGTCGGGTGGCGTTGCAGTTTTGAAAGTTGGCGCTGCAACTGAAGTGGAGCTCAAAGAAAAGAAGCACCGCATTGAAGACGCAGTAAGCACAACAAAGGCTGCCATTGAAGAAGGCGTTGTTCCTGGCGGCGGTGTTGCACTGCTTCGTGCCCAAGCAGCTGTGTATGCAGCAGCCGACAAGCTCACCGGTGACGAAGCAACTGGTGCTCGTTTGGTAGGTCGTTCACTTGAAGGCCCATTGAAGCAAATTGCTGAAAATGCTGGCATGGAAGGCGGCGTTGTTGTAGAAAAGGTCAAGTCGCTGAAGGGCAACGAAGGCTTGAACGCAGCAACTGGCGTCTACGAAGACCTCGTGAAGCTCGGTGTTATCGACGCAGCAAAAGTAACGCGTTCTGCATTGCAGAACGCAGCATCAATCGCTGCTCTTTTCCTCACCACAGAGTGTGTCATTGCCGATAAGCCTGAAGCATCCGCTGGTATGCCAGGTGGAGGCATGGAAGACTACTGAGAATAAAAGTTTGTAGCGCATTGTGATTGGTCTCGTTACCGCCGCAGTCGCACGCGAACTCGATTCCGATTTACCGTTACTGGGTGCCGCGCTTGAAAGAGCCGGCACCCAGTTTCATTTTGTCGACTGGCACGATGAATCGATTGACTGGTCTCAATACTCATTGCTCGTCTTACGTAGTACGTGGGACTATCACTTACGCCGCGATGAATTTTTGCAGTGGCTCGAGCGCGTATCGCAACTCACTACTGTGCGTAACTCACGCGAAGTAGTGCAGTGGAATAGCGACAAGAAATATCTTGGTGAACTCAGTGGGGCCGGCATTGCGGTGGTGCCTACGCAGTTTGTAGAGAGTGCAAGTGAAATTATCTTGACGAAATCGGTGATGGATATTGTGGTGAAGCCCAGCATTTCTGCGGGCTCACACGACACATTTCGGTATCGCGATGCGGCGCAGGAAATGAGCGTTGTTACAAATCACATTGCACGCATCGTCAAAAGTGGTGCCACGGCAATGGTGCAGGAATATCAGCATGGAATTGATGGAGCAGGGGAAACCGGCTTGGTGTACTTGAACGGCGTGTACAGCCACGCCTTTCGCAAAGGCGCAATTTTGCAGCATCGCCCCGATATGTCGAATGGTCTCTATGCGGCAGAAGACGTGGGTGAACGTGTGGCATCTGATGCTGAACAAGCAACTGCACGGCAGGTCTTGAGTTTTGTGGAACACAAATTTGGAGCCATGCCGTTATATGCGCGAGTCGACCTCATTCCACAAAACAATGGGGAACCGCAACTAATGGAACTGGAATTGGTGGAGCCCTCATTCTTTTTGTGGGCAAGTGCAGGCTCGGCAGATCGAGCTGCACAAGCCATCATTGCGGCAAACAGGTAACCTGTACTCATGACTTCTGTGACCCCAAGCGAGCCAATGTCACCATCAATTGGAATGGGAGTGCTGCATTTATTTTGTAAGCCAGAAGCCCAATTCGATCGCGAAGCAACAGTGCATGCGGTCAAAGCTGCAGAAGCAAAAGGTCTCACGGTCATCACCGTTTCAATGCTTGGCCACAAATGCGACATGGCGTTTATGGCCTTAGCTTCCGACATGCGTGAGTTGCGTTCGTTTCAGTCGGCCATCCAAGCAGCCGGGCTCGCTGTGGTCGATTCCTACGTCTCTCTCACCGAGGTGAGCGAGTACGCCATTGGCGTGCCACAAGAAATGCTCGATGCGCGCTTGTATCCAAAAATTCCGGTGCCTGGCAAAAATGCTTTTTGCTTTTACCCCATGTCGAAGCGCCGCAATGCCGATGAGAACTGGTTTACCTTGCCTTTCGAAGAGCGCCATGCACACATGCAAGAGCACGGTGTGAGTGGGCGCAAGTTTGGCCCACGCGTCACTCAACTAGTGACGGGGTCAACTGGGCTTGATGAGTATGAATGGGGTGTTACCTTGTTCGCCGTTCACCCTGATGATCTCAAAGAAGTGGTCTACACCATGCGCTTCGACAAAGCGTCGGCCATTTATGCCGAGTTTGGTCAGTTCTACACGGGTGTACTTACCCCTGTCGAAGAACTCGTTCATACGGTCTAGGCCTCATCTCCACTGCGCTTGAGGCGCAGATCATAGGTAAAGATGAATAGATGAATAACGCAGCGGTGGGGGCCGCTCCTTCTTCGCTCATACCGCGTCGTGCTTGGTATGCGCTGATGCTTACTTCGTTTGGTCAGTTTTTCGTCATCTTTGACTCCACCGTTTTAAATGTTGCCTTTCCTACCATTGAGCGCGATTTTCCCAATGTTGCGCGTACAACGTTGGCGTGGGCGTTAACGAGCTACTCCATTGGTACCGCTTCACTTTTGTTACTAGCAGGTCGCGTTGCAGATTTGTTTGGGCGCAAAAAGGTATTCCTCTTCGGCATCAGTTTGTTCGCCATTGGCAGTATGGGTGCTGGCCTTGCCTCGGGCGTAGGGATACTTATTTTTGCACGATGCGTTCAAAGCGTCGGTGGTGCGCTCATGATCCCTACTTCTATTGCTCTGGCGTTGCCAGAGTTTCCTGCAGAAAAAAGAAGCTTGGCAATTGGGGTGTGGGGTTCAATTGCAGCCCTTGCAGGTGGTTTAGGGCCGCCGTTGGGCGCGGCCGTTATTGAATTTGCAGGCTGGAGATGGATTTTCTTCATCAACGTCCCAGCGGTAGCCATTGTGGTTCTTCTCGGACGCAAAGTACTGCGCGAATCGAAAGGGCAAAGCACGGGAACACGCCTCGACATGGTGTCGGTACCTCTAGGAACAATTGGTCTTGCGTCGTTAACGCTTGGA
>JAPKZV010000104.1 GCA_026393585.1 Actinomycetota bacterium | reverse complement strand
GGGAAACTTGTTTGCAGTTGTGTGAGCTTAAAGAGGTTGTTCAACACCACATTTGCATTCGCATCGCGCTTCAAGGTGATGATGAGTTCGGTCTTGCCACCAGATGAGTTGTCGTTCACGTCGGCAATGCCGTCGAGGTTGCCGGTATCGACAAGTTCTTGAATGCGCCCAGCTACTGCTGAACAACTTGTTTGGTAAGGCAACTCTGTAACGAGAATTTGCATTTGGCCACGGCGGCCTTCTTCAATGCTGGCCTTGGCGCGCACCTTGATGCTGCCGCGACCCGTGCGAAACGCATCGTAAATTCCTGAACGACCAAGGATGACTCCACCTGTTGGGAAGTCGGGGCCTTTCACATGTTTCATGAGATCGTCGGCAGTTGCTTCGGGGTTTGCAATCAGTGCAAGCGTTGCGTCGATTACTTCGCCCATGTTGTGTGGCGGAATGCTGGTGGCCATACCCACGGCAATGCCTTGGCTACCGTTCACCAACAAGTTCGGGAAACGTGCAGGAAGAACTGTTGGCTCTTCAGTGGTTCCGTCGTAGTTGGCAATCATGTCGACGGTGTTTTCGTCAATGTCGGCCAAGAGCAACATGGCTAGTGAATGCAAACGAGCTTCTGTGTAACGGCTTGCAGCAGGGCCGAAGTCGGGCGAGCCATAGTTGCCGTGGAAGTCGATGAGTGGGTGGCGCAACGAGAATGGTTGTGCCATACGTACCAATGCGTCGTAAATAGCACCGTCACCGTGTGGGTGATACCGCGCCATGGTGTCGCCGGTAACGCGGGCGCATTTCACGAATGGACGGTCGGGGCGGAAACCCTGTTGGTCCATGTCCCAAATAATGCGGCGGTGAACTGGCTTTAAGCCGTCGCGCACGTCGGGCAATGCGCGCGACATGATGACCGACATGGCGTAGTCGAGAAACGACCTTTCCATTTCGTCTTGCAACGGAACGGGCTGAATGGAGTCTGGTGGTTCGAGAGGCACGTTGGTCATGAGAGAAGCCTTTTCCTAGAAAACATTTTTAGAAGTCGAGATTTCGTACGTCGCGGGCGTTGGTAACAATGAAGTTCTTGCGGCTTTCCACGTCGTCACCCATCAACACGCTCATCACTTCGTCGGCAATGGCAGCTTCTTCAACTGTCACTTGCAAAAGTGTGCGCGTCATTGGGTCCATGGTGGTGGAGCGCAATTCTTGCCAGTCCATTTCACCAAGACCTTTCAAGCGCTGGAATTCTTTTTTGTGGTTTGGCTTGTCGGCGAGGAACGCGGCTTTTGCTACTTCGTCTTTCAAATAGATTTTCTCTTTGCCAATTTCTGTTGAGAACAACGGTGGCTGTGCGATGTACACATAGCCAGCTTCCACCATGGGTTTCATTTGGCGATAGAAGAACGTGAGGAGCAACGTACGAATGTGGCTGCCGTCAACGTCGGCGTCGGCGAGAGCAATAATTTTGTGATAGCGCGCTTTTGTTGGGTCGAACTCGTCGCCCACGCCGCCACCAATTGCGGTGATGAGCGCTTGGATTTCGTTGTTCTTCAACATCTTGTCGAGGCGTGAGCGCTCGACGTTCAAGATTTTTCCGCGGATCGGCAAGATGGCCTGTACGCGTGGGTCGCGTGCGTCTACTGCGGTACCGCCAGCGCTGTCGCCTTCCACAATGAAGAGTTCGCTCTCGGCAGGGTTGCCACTTGAGCAGTCTTTCAATTTGTCGGGCATACCTGCACCAGCAAGCGCGGTTTTGCGGCGCACTGCGTTGCGGGCATTTTTTGCAGCGAGGCGAGCTTGCGCCGCAGCAATTGCCTTTTTCACTACCTTGTTTGATTCAGCAGGGTTTTCGTCGAGCCATTCAGCAAGGGCTTTGTTGGTTGCCTTTTGAACGAAGGAACGCATGGGCACGTTGCCGAGTTTCGCTTTCGTTTGACCTTCGAACTGTGGTTCACGCAACTTCACCGCAACGATGGCGGTCATACCTTCGCGAATGTCTTCACCTAAAAGGTTTTCTTCTTTTTCCTTCAAGATGCCTTTGTCGCGTGCATATTTATTGAGCACCGAGGTGAGCGCGGTTTTGAAACCTTCAACGTGCATGCCGCCTTCTGTGGTGGAAATACCGTTGGCGTAACCGTGAATGCCTTCGTAATAGCCAGTGTTCCACTGCACCGCAACGTCGGCCTGCATGCCTTCTTCTTCGTCTTCTACTTCGAAGTGAGCAACCTTGGTGAAGAGAGCTTCTTTTGACGCGTTCAAGTGCTTAACGAAGTCAACGATGCCGCCCTTGTACTGGAACACCACTTTTTGAGTCTTTTCAGCGCGTTCATCGCTGAAGACCACTTCGAGGCCCTTGTTCAAAAAGGCCATGGTTTGCAAACGCTCCATGACGGTGCGGGCAACAAACTCAATACCTTCTGCGGCAAAAATGACGGGGTCGGGGTAGAAGGTCACACTCGTACCGTTGGTGCGCCCCTTGGCAGGTGAAGCACCAATTTTTTGGAGCTTGCCCTTCATTTTTCCGCCGTCAACAAATTCAAGCTCGTAACGCTCGCCGCCGCGGTCGATTTCCAGCAATAACCGGGTCGACAAGGCGTTCACAACGCTCACGCCCACACCGTGGAGACCACCTGACACTTTGTAGCCCTCGCCGCCGAACTTGCCGCCAGCGTGCAACACGGTAAGCACTACTTCAGCAGCGCTTTTGCCCTTATGTGGGCCAGATGGGTAGGGGTCGACAGGAATACCGCGACCGTTGTCTTCTACCCGGCAACCACCGTCGGCCTGGATGATGACGTCGATGCGGGTGCAAAAACCTGCCATTGCTTCGTCAACAGCGTTGTCGACCACTTCCCAGATGAGGTGGTGTAAGCCAGCCAGACCCGTGGAACCGATGTACATACCCGGGCGTTTACGGACGGGGTCGAGACCTTCCAAGACCTGAATGTCTTTTGCGCCGTAGTCAGCAGTGGGCTTTTTTGCCGAACTTTTCTTTTCTGTGCTGGACACGGATCAACCTCGATGTAGTGAATGAATAGAGAAACAGGTGTCACAAGAAATGACAGACCACTTACGTCTGAGTGTGTGCAGAAGTGGTGGCATCAAGGACATAAAAAGGAAAGCGAAAGAGTAAAAAGTCATGTCGTAAATACGTGTCTTAGTGTACCAATTTTGGTTGCGTAGATCTGTTATACCCACGCTGAACGACTTGGTCTGCACTGCTAACGACGCCGTTTTTGACGCACCACAATGCTGTCAATGCGCGAGCCAGTGTGCTCGAAAAATCGTTGTTTTACGTCGGCTTCTAAAAAGCGAAATTGCGTTGCCCAACCCGCATCGGTTGCATCAACTATTAACACTCCACCATCGAGTTTGACTGGTTGAATATGTTGTGCAATATCGGGGCCAACAACAGCATCCCACGACTGAAAGACGCTTCCTACTGAATCACCATCGTCCATTTTGAGGCGTTTTAAAACAGACCGCATCGAGTCGATGAGCGACGTTGGCTCTTCTGGTGGACGTTGTGGCATTAGTCCGCACTCCCTTGTTGCAGTGGTTCTTCAGAGATTTTTCCTGCGGTGATATACAACACGCGCTCTGGGTGTGCAGCTGGTGGCAACCCACTTGCGCTCGTAATAATGACCTGCCCCATGGGCATGTACTGCAGCAAAGCTGTTGCTCGTGATGGGTCTAATTCCGACAGCACATCGTCGAGCACCAACACCGGTGGCGCACCTACTTCTTCTGTGACCAAGCGGTGAGTTGCTAGCCGTAAAGCCAGGGCGAGCGTACGTTGTTCGCCTTGCGACGCTTGAGTACGGGCAGGCAATCCATTGATGAGGAGTTCAATGTCGTCACGATGTGGCCCCACCGTTGTTGAAGTGCGGCGCAGGTCTTCGTTGCGGTTTTCTTTGAGTGCGAACCCCAAACCAATGCGGCGCCACTCGGGTTCATAGACAACATCAGTTGGCGTGGGCTTGCTGGCAAGGTGCTCATATGCCTCGTTCACCAATGGTTGTAATTGTGCAACGAGTTGCGCGCGCGCATCGCCCAATGCCCCGCCGGCAAGCGCGAACTTTTCATCCCATACATCGAGAGTGACTGTTTGTTCACTGGTGAGTTGCGCTGACGATGAGCGATATCCAATTTGTTTGAGCAGTGCATTGCGTTGTTTCACAATGCGTTCCACATCGCGGCGTGTTGCATCGTGCTTCACGGCAATTGCAACTAATGCATCGTCAATGAATCGGCGTCGCTCACTTGGCCCATCTTTTATAAGTGCTAAGTCATCGGGTGAAAAAATGGTTGTGCGTAAAACACCTAGTAAATCGCGGTTGCGCACGAGTCGTTGTTTGTTCACCTGCGCTTTGTTGCGCCCCGTGCGAGACAGTTCTACTTCAATCAATAACTCACGCCCGTCGGGGTGTTTTACTGTTGCGCGTAATACTGCAGTGTCGGCGCCGTTGCGAATGAGTGTTTCCGTGGGAACACCGCGGAAACTGTCGAGCGTTGCTAAATACGTTAAAGCTTCAGCCAGGCTTGTTTTACCTTGGCCATTCGCACCTAATAGCGCAGTGGTTCCGTGCGTAAAGGAAACATCGGCTTCTTCGTAGTTGCGAAAGTTCGTGAGTGTTAAATGTTCAACAAACACACTGGTCTCGCTTTGCGCTGAATAATTTCTAAAGTCTTTGCGGCATTAAGAGATACAAATATTGCTCGGAGTGTTCACCAACACCCGTGACCACTGCAGGTTTTGCGGGGTCGCTGGTTTTAATGATGACGTCTTGCCCAGCAATTGCGTCGATACCCGCAGCAAGATATTCCGAGTTGAAGGCAATGGTCAGTTCGTCGCCTGAGTACACCGCGTCGATGTCTTCTTCGAACTCGTCGTTGTCTTTGGTTCCAGCCATTACTTTCAAACCGTTGTTGCTCATATGCAAACGCACTGGCCCCTGGTCGCGAGCAAGAATGCGTGCACGGCGCAATGCGTCGAGCAACTGCTCGCGGTTGACGGTGATGTTGTTGGGGTACGTGCCCTGAATGAGTGTTTTGTACGTGGGGTACTCGTTGGTTAACAAACGTGTGGTGAGTTGTGTTCCGTCAACTTCGAAGGTCACAGAGTTTTCATCGAGACGAATGGCTGCTTCTTTTGCGCCGCTCAACAACCGTTGCACTTCACCTAAAGCTTTACTTGGTACCAGTACACGTGTTGCAGAACTCACCACGATGCTTGGTACGTCGCACACGGCTAAGCGATACGAGTCGGTTGCAACCAGGCGGAAATTGCCGTCTTCGCCCGACATCAAGACACCCGTGAGTGCAATACGCATTTGGTCGGTGCTTGCGGCACGCACCACTTTGCGTAACGCTTCACCGAGTTCGGTTGCCGACACGCTAAGTGCCGGGCCAGTGCTTGGTGTGACGTTAGGGAAATCCATTGCGTTGTATGTCGGCACGGTGAATTGAGAGCGCCCACTTTTAACGGTGAGTGATTCCACTTGTGCTTCGACGGTGATTTTTCCTTCAGGTAATGAACGCACAATGTCGTTCAACAATTTTGCACTGATGAGTGCAACGCCGTCTTTCTCGCCACCAATGGCAAGAGTTGCTTGTAGCGACATGTCGTTGTCGGTGGAAGTGAGATGCAATTGATCACCTTTCACCTGTAAACGCACACCCGACAATGCTGGCAATGCACCAACACGACCAGAGGCAATGCGTGAAGCTAAACCGAGTGCTTCAGCGAGTTGTTCTCGTTCACAACGAAACTTCATGGCGGCTCCTTTGTTGGCCCAAGACGTCCTGAGTGTGGGCGGTGTTATTGATAGTGAAAGGGAGATATATGTCTAATGCTTGTAATAAGGGCTGTGGATTGTGGATAAAGGTCGTTTGCGCCAGTACTGGAAAAGAAAAGAACCGACGCTGGTTATCCACAGTTTTCCACAGGGAAAGGCGAACATGTGTGCGCTGCGGGGGATAACCCCCACTTTGTGCCCAATGCGACGCAGTTTGTCCACGCCTCACACCACATGTTGTCCCCAGAGCAAATGACATGACACTCACCCTTTTTTCGCCCGGCGGAAAAGCTCGGTGACCTGGTCGTAGACCTGTTTACGCTCGGCCATTAACCGCTGCACTTTTTCAACAGCGTGAATGACCGTGGTGTGGTCGCGGCCACCAAAGAGGCGCGCCAACGAGGGGTAACTCAGTTCGGTTTGTTCGCGCATCACATACATCGCAATTTGGCGAGCCATTACCAACGGGCGTTGGCGGCTCTTGCCCCGAAGTGCTTCGACGCTGTAGCCGAGATATGCGGCAATATCGGCAAGGAACTCTTCATCGCTACGCACACGCGTGGACGACTGCGACAACAAGTCGCCAAGGAGATCTTGGGCCGTAGCAACATTCATATTGACGCGGTTCAAAGCAGCAAAGGCGGTGACGCGAATAAGAGCCCCTTCGAGTTCGCGAATGTTCGAGGTGATGTTGGCAGCAATGAACTCGAGCACGTCGTCGGGCACTTTGGTGCCATTGCGTTCGGCGTAGTTGCGCAAAATCGCCAACCGGGTTTCAAGATCTGGTGGCTGCACGTCGGTGATGAGACCCCAACGGAAGCGACCGCGCAAACGGTCTTCCAGCGTAGGAATAGCGTCGGGAACACGGTCAGATGAAATAACAATTTGCTTATTTGCGCCGTGCAACGAGTTAAACGTGTGGAAAAACTCTTCTTGGAGGCCTTCTTTGCCTTCCATAAACTGAATGTCGTCGATGAGCAAAACGTCTACTTCGCGGTACCTGCGTTTAAAGGCCGCAGTGGTGTTGCTGCGAATGGCATCGACGTATTCATTCATGAACGTTTCGGTCGACACATAGCGCACTTCGTAATGCGCATAGTTCTGGTGGACATATTCACCAATGGCGTGCAAGAGGTGGGTTTTTCCTAACCCAGCTGAGCCGTAAATGAAGAGCGGGTTATACGACCGGGCAGGAGTTTCCGCCACACGGTGGGCAGCAGCAAGAGCGAACTGGTTCGAGGCGCCCTTCACAAAGGTGTCGAAGGTGTAGCGCGGGTTCAGCCCTGTTGCTTGGCCGCGGGTGGTTGTTGCGGCGTTGCCCGAGAGCGCCGAGTCGTCGTCGAAGGAATCGCGGGAAAAGTCGTCGGCTGCGTCGGCACCGTCTTCACCCTCCACAATGGGGGCTACTTCCACCACCAGTTGGCGGTCGCTTTCATCAATTTCCGCAAGGGCGTCGAGCACCAATTGCAAATAGCGGGTGAGGATGCGTTCTTTGATGTGGCCATTGGGTACCTGGAGCCGCAATGCGTCGTCGCCACCGGGAAGCGGGACCACGTCTTGAAAAGTAGAAAGCCATACCGCTTCAGAGACCTGGGCCCGGAGCAGGGCAGAGACCGCTGTCCACACGGTGTCGTGTTCTGCCATGGCGGTCTCCTTTCGCGTCGGTATGGGTTTGGCGACGAAAAGCACTTCTTATACACATGGTTATCCACAGGCTGTGGACGGTTTTCGGGTGTTTTTGGTACTTTTCGCCACTTTTTCGGTGGGAAATGCACCATAGCAGATTATCCACAGGGCAAAAAAATGGAGCCATGGTTGGGAATGGGGGCTGGTCTCGCCTAGCCTTGCCGTTGGTCACCCGAATCGACGTGCCGCTTCGCTCTTGTAGCCCCGGCCCTGCCTCTCGCGGTTCCCGTTCACCTTACATAATTCGAAAGATCCTGGACCCATGAAGCGTACCTTCCAGCCAAACAATCGTCGTCGCGCCAAAAAGCACGGTTTTCGCCACCGCATGAGCACTCGTGCAGGTCGTGAAATTCTCAAAAACCGCCGCGCTAAGGGCCGCTACCGCCTCTCCGCTTGATCGGACGCATTCACGAACACGCTATTTTTCGCCGTTTAGGGCGTGAAGGTGTTCGTGTGCGCGTGGGCTCTGTGTGGTGTTCAGTGCTTGTTGACCCTGCTCTTTCTCAGCCATGTGTGGCATATGCCTTAGGGCGCCATACCGGTTCAGCCGTCGTGCGTAACCGCATCCGGCGCCAAATGCGAGAAATCTTGGCCGCAAACACGAGCCAGCTGGTTCCGGGGTATTACCTCATTGGGGCACACAAAGAAGCCACCGCATTGTCGTTTCAGGAACTCACCCACACCATGTTGCAGCTCATCACTACCGCCAAACAGAAGGTCTCATGACCAAGCGCACCTTCAATGAGCGCTGCCTGGCGGCTATCGAGTTCTATCAAGGAGCTCGCTCGGGGCGGCCATCACCGTGTCGGTTCTCCCCTTCATGCTCATCTTTTGCCCACGAAGCCTTCGCGCTTCATGGCACTGCCCGCGGGTTTTGGCTCACCGCCAAGCGGTTGTTACGGTGCCGCCCTTTTGGCCCGTCGGGTTTCGACCCAGTGCCCGAAGTACATACATCTCATACCCATGAACTTTTAGGAAAGTAGAAAAATGTTTCAAGCAGCAGCCTGGCTCGTCAGTGTTTTTTATGGCTTAGCCCACAACTATGCATTTGCTATTGCATTAGTGGCCGTTTCCATCATGCTTCTCATTACCCCGCTCACCTTGAAGAGCACCAAGGGCATGCTGGAAATGCAGCGATTGCAGCCAGAAATGCGCAAACTGCAACAGCAGTACAAGAGCGATCGCCAAAAATTAAACGAAGAAATGATGAAGCTCTACCAAGAGCACAAAGTGAACCCGCTGGCCTCGTGCTTGCCGCTCATTGCCCAGTTGCCGGTGTTCATCATCATGTTCCGCGTGCTGAACGGTTTGTCGAAATTTGGTAGCGATGGAACGTTTAACCCCAGCTACATCTCAAAAAATTCTGAGCTCTACTTAGCGCTCGACAAGTCGAAAGAAATGCTTGCATTTGGTCTCGACCTTGCGAAGTCGCCAGCAAAAGTAATGGGCGAAGATTTCGTGAAGGGCATTCCTTACGCCCTCATGATTGTGTTGCTGGCTTTCACATTCTTGGTGCAGCAAAAGATGATCGCCTCGCGCACCACTAGCGCATCAATGTCGCCCACACAGGCCAAGATCATGCAGTACCTCCCTGTGGGTTTCGCTGTATTTCAGGTGTTCTTGCCCACCGGGCTCGTCATCTACTACTTCACACAAGCGGTCATTCGCATCTTGCAGCAGTGGTACATCACGAAGCGTTTTTATGGTCACGACGGCTCCATTGGTCGCCAGGCACAAGCCGCAAGCAAAGAGGCAAGCGAAATGGCCAAAGACGCGAAAGGTAAATCGGGCAAGGCGGCCCTCAAGCCCGACAAAGTTGAAAAGCCCGCGCCAACGCAGAGCAAGCGAGTCACGCCACCGAAGAACCGTCCCGCTCCGAGCGGGCGCCCACAGCGGCCAATCCCGCCATCGAAGCGCAAGAAATAAACTAAAAGTCTAATAATTAACGTGAACACAGAACGAAGGATGAAGTCATGGAATGGGTAGAAACAACAGGTCGTAGTATCGACGAAGCAAAAAATGCCGCTCTCGACGCATTGGGAGTAGCCGAAGACGACGCCGAATTCGATATTTTGGAAGAGCCAACACAGGGTTTGTTTGGTCGTACACGTGGCGAGGCCCGTGTCCGTGCACGCGTTCGCCCTACTCAGGCTCGCCAGAAAACAGAGCGCCGCAACCCACGCCGCAAGCCTGCAGGTGAAAAGAGCAACACCGACCAAACTGCAGGCGAAGCACGCCCAGAGCGGTCAAATAGCCGTGGCCGCAACAACGATCGCCCACGCCAGGCAAAACCTGCTGGTGAAGGCAACCGCCGTCCACCACGTGAACCACGTGAACCACGCGACGACGACCGTCCAAAGGGCGACCCTGTCGACCCCGCATTGGTGAGCGCTCAGGCAGTCACCTTCCTCACCGGCGTGGTGAATGCATTTGGTCTCGTGGGCACCGTAGTGGTGGAACGCGAAGGCGAAGAGCTCGAAGCACAAGTGAATGGCGATGATCTTGGCCTCTTGGTGGGGCCACGTGGCAACACGCTCGTGGCACTACAAGACCTCACCCGCGTGGTGGCACAGCGCCGCTTGGGCGACCACGACACACGTTTGCGTGTTGATGTTGCTGGTTACCGCGAGCGTCGCCGTGATGCACTCACCCGTTTTGCCTTGAAGGTAGCGGGCGAAGTGGTGGAGTCGGGCCAGCCCCGCGTTCTTGAGCCAATGGCATCTGCCGACCGCAAAGTGGTGCACGATGCATTGTCTGAGCAAACTGGTGTGGTCACCCGCTCACGTGGCGACGACCCATATCGTCAAATTGTGGTAGAGCCAGCACCGTCTGGCGAGTAAGACACTTCTCGTGGCGCGCACCGTTCACGAGATCTTGACCGACGCACAACGCATCGGCGCGCTTGGCCTTCGCCCTATTAGCGAAGTCATCGAGCACGCCGGTGCGTTTGCTTTTGCACTCCCCGACTCCTGCCGCAACGTTATTGACCTCGGGTCAGGTGCGGGAGTTCCGGGTTTGGTGGTTGCCGAAATGCGGCCCGAGCTGCACATCACCCTGGTTGACCGCCGAGCCAAACGCACCGATGCACTCGAGCGAGCCGTCGCGTCGCTGGGGTGGGGTCATCGCGTACGGGTGGTATGTGCCGACGTGGCTGCACTCACCCGTGAAGACGAGTGGCGAGGAACTTTCGATGTGGTCATGTCGCGCGGGTTCGGCCCACACGAAACAACCCTCAAGTACTCGGCGGCACTCGCTCGCCCCGGGGGAACAGTGCTGCTCAGCGAGCCACCGGCCGGGAGCAAGAACCGCTGGGATGCTGCCGTCGTGGCGGCGGCCGGGCTCGAGGGACCAGAGTTAGTACTGCACCTCGCCCGCTTCACCAAAAAAACGGAGCGTTGAAAAAGATCCCCAATGTTCCACGTGGAACATCCCTTGAGGGCCAAAATGGGGGCCAAATGGGGTGAAGCCGGGAGTTTTTGGATAAAAACAATGTTCCACGTGGAACATTTTATTTCTCCATCCACCCGCCAGAGCGGCAGACGGGAGTAATATAGAGGCATGTCAACCTCCGCAACGGGACCCCGCATCATCGCTGTTTCCAACAATAAAGGTGGCGTAGCGAAGACCACCTCCACAGTGAACCTTGGCGCCTGCTTCGCAGAGATGGGGTTGCGGACCTTGATCATCGACCTCGACCCGCAAGGCAATGCATCGTCTTCACTGGGCATCGATACCCGAGACCTGGAGAACACCATCTACGACGTGCTCATTCAAGAGGTGCCGTTGGAAGATGCGGTGGAACCCACCGCGGTGAAGAACCTCTTTATTGTTCCCTCCAACATCAACCTGGCCGGAGCTGAGATAGAACTCGTGTCGGCTTTTGGTCGCGAAAATCGCCTCCGCAACGCCATCGCCCCCGTTGCCGATCAGTGGGATTACGTACTCATCGACTGCCCACCTTCAGTGGGGTTGCTCACCGTCAATGCGTTAACTGCAGCAACGGAAATCATTACTCCAGTGCAGACGGAATACATTCCCCTCGAAGGTATTGAGATTTTGTTGAAGAACTTGCACCTCATTCGCAAGAACCTGAACCCCAACCTCCCCGACCCCACTTTCTTGTGCGTGATGTATATGCGCAACAATTTGGCCGACCAGGTGGTGGCAGAACTACGGAATAAATTTGGAGAGCGTGTCTACAAGACCGTGATCCCCCGCAACGTGCGTTTGAGCGAAGCACCATCATTTGGACAGCCCATCACCACCTTCGACACCAGTTCTTCTGGTGCTAAGGCCTATCGGGCAGCAGCAAAGGAGATTGTCAATGGCGCGTAAAAGTGGATTAGGAAAAGGTCTCGGAGCTCTCATTACGGCAGACCTTGTTGAGAAAACTGAAGTAGGCGCAGCAACTGGGGTCGACGGCCCGCTCTTGCGCGATGTTCCCGTGCAGTCCATTGAGGCAAACCCCCATCAGCCGCGCGTGCATTTCGATGAAAGCGCATTGTCGGAACTCACCGATTCCATTCGTGCCATTGGTGTGTTGCAGCCCATCTTGGTGCGCCAACTGACTGAGGGGAAATATCAACTCATCGCCGGCGAACGCCGTTGGCGTGCAGCAACACGCGCTGGCCTTGCCACCGTACCTGCAGTTGTACGCCCCACAGACGATATTGCTTCAGTTGAGCAAGCCTTGGTGGAGAACCTCCATCGACAAGATCTCACCCCACTCGAAGAAGCATCGGCATACCAGCAGCTGATGGATGACTTTGCCTTTACGCACGAGAAAATTGCCAGCCGCGTCGGAAAAAGCCGTTCGGCCATTACTAACGCATTGCGCCTACTCACATTGCCACCCAGCATTCAGCACTTGTTGGCTGATGGGCGTTTAGCTGCGGGGCACGCCAAAGCAATTTTGGGAACTCCCGACCGAGCATTCCAAGAACAATTGGCACGCCGTGCGGTTGACGAAGGTTGGTCGGTGCGTGCAGTTGAAGACGCCGTACGTGAGCGCCAGGGCGGAAAGCCCATTGTTGAAGTAGACGAACCTGCGCAGCCCACAGGGAAGAAGCCGGCATTGCGACCACCTGGTTTGCTGGAACTCGAAAACCTCTTAAGTGAGTTTCTTGCGACCAAGGTGACGGTGGCAATGAACGGGAAGCGCGGCCGAGTGGGTATCGATTTTGCCGACCTGGAAGACCTCGAGCGGATCTATCGCAAGATGACTGAACAGGCCTAACACGCCACCGCAAGTCTTCATGTCTAGATGAGGGTGACCTCAACCTCGCCTTGAGGTTACACACAGGCTGTGGATAACCATGGGGATAAAGCAGGGAAAACCTTGTGTACAGTGCGGGGATAAAGCTGTGGATAACTCTAAGAAGTAGCAGGCAAAGAGTGTTGCTTGATGACCGAAGCAATGGCGTCGGCAACTTCCGGCCCGTGCTGGGTGATGACATCGAATGGCCCGAGGCTGCACATCACTGCTGGCATCCGCGTTTCGCGCAAAATAGGAAGCCGCATTCCGACACAGTTCACCACGAGCGTGGGGACAACAGCCCGTAACGCCTCGGCAATGGCGTTGCTTAATAGTTCTCCGCCAGCCGAGCTAAAGCCGGGCACTGCATAAAAAGCAATGGTGCACTCGGGTTCGGCGTGGGCTTCGAGCCCAATATACGTATCGGCATGAAAATGGTTAGCAGCCAAAACGTGGGCGGCTACATCGGGTTCGTCGACCAACATCACAATTTCATGTGCGTCACGTAATGCGCGGGAAATGAGGCGGGCGATGCCACTGAGTCCACCGAATTGTCCCACCACAACACGGCGCAATTTTCTTTCGTCGCCTGTTGTACGAAAGCGCTCGGTATCGCGCAGGGAAGAGATCCCCGGGCCTTCTCCGGTTTGTGAACTTAAGCGTTCAAGGGCAG
>JAPKZV010000074.1 GCA_026393585.1 Actinomycetota bacterium | reverse complement strand
GCCACAGGTATCGCAAACATTTGGGAAGTGTGCCACCACTTACGTGGAGAAGCCGGGCCTCGCCAAATCGAAGGCGCAAAAGTTGGCCTTGCCCACGTCATTGGTCTTGGCTCTGCTTGCGGCATTCACATCTTGGAGAAGTCAGCTCTCTAACAATGCTTCCGCCCATTCACGGAACATGTGATGCGGCGTTCCAAGTAGTGCGTGATGCTTTCCAGAACAATTTCATAGAGCACGGGGAAATCGGTGCATCTGTTTGCATAACAGTCAATGGAGTCACAGTTGTTGACTTGTGGGGTGGCTACTCTAACCCTCTGAAAACAGCATCATGGCAAGAAGACCAGCTTGTCAATGCGTTCTCTATTGGTAAAGGCGTCACTGCAGTTGTGGCGGCTCAATGCGTCGCCAAAGGTCTCATCACATACGACACTCGCGCGAAATGCTGCGTCGCGCCACGCGGAAATCAGTAGGAGAATTGATTTCTGAATTCATCGCCGAGCCTCTACAGGCCGAGATTTATTTAGGAACTCCGGTTGAAATGCATTCACGTATCGCAGACTTCGAATGGCCCAATGATCCATTCCCAGAGAACGAACCAACCGGCCTAGACGAAGAGCAGATACTTCAATTCAATACGTATTACGACCCTTTGGGACTCTCCGGAGCAGGCGTTGTAAACACTGCATCGTGGCGACTGGCTGAAATGCCGAGCACCAATGTTCACGCATCTGCGCGCGCTATTTCAACTCTGTACACCTTCCTTGCGTATGGCGGCTCACTCGATGGCATTGAGTTGCTCCCACGAGAAGTACTAGACATTGCTTCGTCCGAAGTATCGAATGGCGAAGACAGAATTCTTCACAGAACGTCCCGTTTCGCTCATGGCTTTCAACTACCAATTCCCGAGCGAGGTTTTGGTCCAAACCTTGAGTCCTTTGGCCATTTTGGTGCAGGCGGTTCAGTTGGCTTCTGCGATCCGAAGGCAAAAGTTGGTTTTGGGTATGTAATGAATCAAATGGGTCCACGTTGGCAGAACCCTCGAAACAGAGCGCTCATTGATTCGTTGTATTCGTGCCTTCAGTAACCCAATACGCTTAGCAACCTGACACGATAGAACTGTGAGTGACAATGAAGCAATCAGACCTGTTGATCTGCTTCGAATCAAGCCTTTCCGATTGCTATGGCTTAATAGTTTCGTCTTTATTCTGGTGCAGAGCACTCAACGGTTTGCATTTGTCTGGTTGGCACTAGACCTAGGCGCGAAGTCCGACATCAGCGGATTTATTCTCTTCGTCATGGGAGTCCCTGCCCTACTCATCTCACTTCCAGTTGGAGTAATGAGTGACCACATGAACCGTCGCGTAATTCTGATGGTCAGCCAAATCGGTGCACTTGCCATCACTATTGCAATCGCAACAATGGTCACGTTGGACTTCATGACTATTCGCTGGGCAATAGTCGGATCATTTATCTCAGGAATATTCATAGCCCTTGGCACACCAGTGCGATCAGCAATTGTGCCCACACTTGTGCCAAGCAACAAACTGGTCGGCGCAATAGCCATCAGCACGATTGGTAACAACTTTGGTTTGATTATCGGTCCCATTGCAGCTGGTCCAGCGATAAGTCAGTGGGGCATCGAAGGCGCATTCTGGCTCCAAGCAGTTCTGTACGCTCTTGGTTTCCTCACACTCATTCCGTTGCGTTTGCCCCCGAGCCAAAACACCGAACGCAGACGATTACGGCAAGAGATCTTTGGTGGACTTTCTTTCATTCAAGGAAATGCTGCCGTGCGGTCATTCTTTGTTCTGTTGGCTGGGTCTGTAATTTTTATGATGGCGCCATGGATGGTGCTTGGGCGCGGTCTGGATGATCTCGTCCGCCTGTCGCCGGGTGCGCTCGATGGATTGCTTTCTCTTGCAGTGGCCCTGCCGCTGCTGTGGCT
>JAPKZV010000090.1 GCA_026393585.1 Actinomycetota bacterium | reverse complement strand
GTGGTCGACCAAATTGTTCGAACGTGTCAGAAAGAATGATGACCTGTGTGCGTGTACGTAGTTCGTCAAGGAATTCCACTGCTCCGGGGAGCGGAGAGAGACCTGCAATGACCTCTTCAATACGACTCATGGTGAGACCATGTTGATTGAGAATTTCAATGCGACCTTTCATGAGCAGGTCGTAGTTGGGCTCATCACGTGTAGTGCGTTGCAACTCTGGAATGCCTGTACTTTCTGCAACGGCAATCCAAATTTCTGGTACCAGAACCCCTTCAAGGTCGAGAGTGACGATGCCTTGTTGAGCCGATGTTGCAACTGCCATGTTTCTATTCTTGCCGATGGGCTGGGTTGGGCTCACTTTTTAGGGTGCGGCTTCAAGTGAAAACTGCTCAAATGGCGGAAATTGCGATGTTACTCTGTGCTCATGTCGGAAAATTATGAAGATCTCAGTGCCTGTGCTCTCACCCCTGAACTTGAGGCGCAGCTTGTTGCATCGCAACGCGAGTGTGTTTTCATGTGGGTCAACAAAGCGGGTGACCCTTTTGGCGTGGTGATGGCATTTATGCCAAAAGACGGAAAGATCTGGATGACGGCAGCAGAAACTCGCAAGCGCATTTCTGCCATTCGGCGCCACCCACGAGCATCAATTTGCATCACCAGCACGGGGAGCAAAATTGGTGGCGGTAAAACGGTCTCTTATAAAGGTAATTGCATCGTGCACACTGGGCGCGACGTGAAAGATTGGTTTTATCCAGAATTTGCCACGTACATTCGCCCTGAAAGCCCAACTGCTGCCCAAGAGTTCGAGAAGTTTCTTGACTCACCGCATCGTGTTGTCATTGAGTTTGTACCCGATTACACCTTGAGTTTTGATGCTTCTCTCATGTGGCAACGTTCGCCAGGCGTTATCCGATAAGCCATCAGGAATAAACGAATTTCACCGGCGTAAACTCATCGTGTGACTTCGCCGCTTCAAATTGCCTTTGTGACCTCGGCGTCCAACATGTCTACATTGCCCGAGTCGCCTGTGGATGTTGCTTTTGTCGGGCGCTCAAATGTAGGTAAGTCGTCTCTCATCAATGCTCTTGCGAACCGTAAGCAACTTGCCAAAGTGTCGAACACTCCTGGGCGCACTCAACTCATCAACTTGTTTGAAACACCGAGCAAAGGAACCATCGTCGACCTGCCGGGTTATGGCTATGCAAAAGTGCCTGGCCGTATTCGTGCGGGTTGGGAAAAGATGATTGTTGGTTACTTGCTTGAGCGTGAAGAACTCGAAATGGTTTTTGTCTTGGTCGATGGTGAAATTGGGCCAACCAAGCTCGATGTGCAAATGCTGGAACACCTTCGCGAAAATGAAGTGCCTCACACCATCGTTGCAACAAAACACGACAAAGTGAAGTCATCAAAGCGTGAAACACGCAAGCGTGATTTAGCAGCAGGTTGCGAAGTAGCGCAAAAAGATGTGATGTGGGTGAGCGCATCGAGCGGTGTTGGTATCGACTCTTTGCGCAATGCCGTGAATGGCATTTTGGGCAAGGCTAAATAACTTCTAGCTCACTTGTTTTTGCTGCGCTTGCCGCGCAACTCGCAATGCGACGGCAATCATCACAAACTGCAGTGGCAAACGAGCCCACGAAATGAATTGCTCGCCTCCTGAACGATTGCGCCAATCCCAGGTCATGTACAAGTTGGCGGGGTAGACGGCAACAAGGAGCGCGATGAGCGCATAGCCGCCCCATTTGCGCGTAGATGGCCGCAAAATGAGCCCACCCACAATGATTTCGGCAAGTCCGCTGGCGTAGGTCCAAAAGCTCTGGCTGAAGGGCAGCCACGGGGGAACGATGTCGTTAAAGAAACTCGGAGAAGCAAAATGCATGATTCCGGCAAAGGTAATAAAGCCACCCACTGCTACGGCTAAGAGGTTTCGGCGCATATCAGTAGTATTTCCTATGTACCCAACAAACTTGGGTTTTAGTCGTGAATATTTGAGGGGAAAAGATGCCAAAGCCGGGGATGCATTCAGGAATAGCCACAGACGAGGCCATGAACTTGGCGATGTCAGATCATGTATTGCCTTTGTATGAAGCAGTGAAGAAGTTCATTGCAACTGAAGTTGACCCCATCACTGAAGAGTTTTATGCACTTGGTGAAGGTCGTGCCGACCGCTGGGGCTACGCACCGGGTCAACTTGAGCTTTTGCAGTCCGTGAAAGATAAGGCAAAGGCAAATGGCTTGTGGAACTTCTTTTTGCCAAACGCTGAAACGGGTGAAGGTTTGTCGAACCTCGACTATGCCTACATTGCAACCGAACTCGGCAAGAACCCGTTGGCCTCCGAGTGCTTGAACTGCTCGGCCCCCGACACAGGAAACATGGAAGTGTTGGAACGTGTTGGTACGCCAGCGCAGAAAAAAGAATGGCTTGAGCCATTGTTACGCGGTGAAATTCGTTCTGCATTTGCCATGACCGAACCCGATGTTGCATCGTCTGACGCAAAAAATATTGCAACAACCGCAGTGCTCGATGGTGATGAGTGGCTCATTAACGGCGAGAAGTACTACATCTCGGGCGCAGGTGACCCACGTTGCAAAATCATGATTGTGATGGTGATGACCAGTCCCGATGGCCCGCCACATCGTCGCCAGTCGCAAATTCTGGTTCCTATGAATGCTCCAGGTGTAGAAATTCTTGGAGCGATGCATGTCTTTGGTGAAGACGATGCACCACATGGTCATATGCATTTGCGATTCAACGATGTTCGTGTGCCGAAAGAGAACATTCTGTTGGGCGAAGGTCGTGGTTTTGAAATTTCACAGGTTCGCCTCGGACCAGGACGCATTCATCACTGCATGCGTTCCATTGGTGCAGCAGAGCGCGCTTTAGAGCTCATGGTGCGCCGTGGTTTGCATCGTGAAGCATTCGGCAAACCACTCACGCGACTCGGTAAAAACCCTGAAGTCATTGCCAAAGCACGTATTGAAATTGAGGCGTGTCGCCT
>JAPKZV010000166.1 GCA_026393585.1 Actinomycetota bacterium | reverse complement strand
GAGATGCAGCATTAGCGGGCCACCCCTTCAACTTGCGTGCCGTGGTATTGCACAGAACTTGCAGTGGCATCAAGGAATGCGTCTTCCAGCGAACCAGTTTGAGGTGATAGCTCATGAAAAATGACCCCAGCTTGTGCACCGAGTTCACCGAGCACCTTGGCTGTCACCCCATAGAAGTTGATGGCGTCGTTTTCTTCACTCGTCGTTGCGCCCTGTGCCCGAGCAAGAGATATCAGATTCTGCACTTGCGGGCTTACTACTCTCACCCATTGCTTGGCATAGCGCGCGGTGAATTCCCCCACCGTGCACTGCGTGATGAGTTTTCCTTGGCCAATGACCACTAACTCTTCGGCAATGAGTGCCATTTCCGACAACAAGTGACTGCTCACCAAAACGGTGCGGCCTTCTTTTGCTAAGTCACGCAGAAGATCGCGGATCCACCGGATGCCTTCAGGGTCAAGACCGTTCACTGGCTCATCAAGAATGAGCACCTCGGGGTCGCCCAGCAATACAGAGGCAATGCCTAATCGCTGTTTCATTCCCAATGAATATTTACCGACACGGCGACGAGACACTTCGCTGAGACCCACCTGTTCGAGCACAGTGTCAACACGCGACCTGCTAATGCCTGTGCTTGCTGCCAACCACATGAGGTGATTGCGTGCACTTCGCCCACTGTGAGCATTGCCTGCATCGAGCAGTGTTCCGACGCGATGCAACGGCTGCGTCAATTTGCTGTACGAGATGCCGCCGAATGTGGCGGAACCGCCTTGGGCGTGGTCGAGGCCAATCATGCATCGCATTGTGGTGCTTTTGCCCGAACCATTTGGACCCAAGAAGCCCGTGACGTGCCCCGGCGAAACGGTAAAACTGAGATCGTCTACTGCTGTTACGCCAGCAAATTTTTTCGTGAGGTGCTCTACGTGAATCACCATCTCACCCTAACAAGTACGATGAGACAGTGCCGACGAAGTCAAAAGGATCTCCGAAGGAAGTGAAACATCGTGCACCTCGCCGTACGCGTGCTACATGTGAAGAACTACTTTTGCAAGCGGCAGAAGACCTTCTTGCCACCCATTCTCCTGCCGACATCACCATTCGCGATATTGCGGCAAAAGCAACAGTTCATCATCGATTCATCTCCACGTGGTTTGTGGGCAAGGTTGAACTTTTCACCATTGTTCACCAACGCATTTCAGATCGCACGCGCACTCTCGCCCGCGATGCATCTCTCGTTACCCCCTCATCAGTTGCCGACCTCAATTTGCAACTGGGTCTCGCACTGTGGCTCATCCAAAGCGGAGTGAAATTTAAGAGTATGGAAGATGCGTTCCCCGCAATTGGCGGCGCCTACGATCGAGCAATTCATGAGCTCAAGTTGCCGCATAAAGAGGCAGAAATTGTTGCCCTCACGGTTGGCTCCATGGTGCTCTCGAATTTCATTCTTCAACCGCATGTCACTTCAACCACATCGCTTGAAGAGATGTTGGGGCACTACGGAAAGCTGTTACGAAAGAAATAAACGTTATACATTGCTATTCATCAAACATTTTGGGGGAAATGTGAAAGACACTAACGAATGTATTCAGCAATATTTGTCTGCATGGCATAGCCGCAAAGACGACAACCAATACGTCAGTGCGGGTATTACCGGTCTGAGTGCAAGTGAAATTCTTCAACTGTTTGAACATCCTGCTTTGCGTTTACCTGAACACAAACATGCCGGTGTGTCACTCATGGTCGATCTGATGGCCGAGAACGAATCTATGTATTTCGACGCAATCTACGGAGCAATGTACGGACGTGAAGGTATTCGCGGATGGCTGATTCCCATGATGAAGGAAATCGATTTCATTGAGTTCACCCCCACGCAACCTTCAGCAGTGTTTACCGGTGTGAGCGACTGACACTGCAAGCATGCGCCAACCTGGCCCCGACGGTTCCGTAGCCGACATTCCCGGTGTACCAGTGGTCAATTGGCTGCGCGATCACTCCGTTGCCGACCTTCACTGGGGAACAACCAATGCCAGCGAACTTTGCGCACAGTTTCATCCCACAGAATCGCTGTATATCGACCCAGTACACGGCGAGTTCAAAGGGCGAGATGCAATTGCCGCCTGGCTGCCCCAGCACGTTGCCGGGTTAAAAGATGTTGTTCGTGAAGCCGTGGGTCCTGCGCTCAATAACGGTTCTACAGCTGTTCAAGAGTGGCAACACGTATTGGTTCAACCCAACGGTGAACGTATTTTTCTCACACGTGGCACAAGTGTGCGCCGCAACGATGGGCAGTTCATCACTTATGCCGCCGATTACTACGACGCAGCTTCACTTCCTAGCGCCTAGAGCTACCTAGCCACGCCCCACCATTCCGCCTTCGACGGAAACAGTGTTCGCATAACGAACAAAACTCGGATACAAGTAAGATCGGACAGCATCTAATGCATCATCAGCAACGGTGAAACCTTTTCGCTGCAATTCGTCAAGGTCACGAAGCGTCTCTTGTAGAGCAAAACCTAAAGCACGATGTGCGTTTGCAACATCATTCTTCTCGGGTACCGATACGTCGGCTATAGCACCCAAAGTTGCGCCCCGCTCGCTAATGCGCTGTGCCGCATCACCATTAATACTGCCAACGAGAGCGGCCACATCACGCAGGACCTTGGTCATCTGGTTGTGTTCCTCAGCAATATAGGCATCGAATACAGGCAAAACTTGTCGCAGCTCTTGAATAACAGATTGCATCATGACCGCGGTTGCCTGTGACTTTTCATTTGTAAGGTACGGAAGAATTTCATCGCTGAGTGCAAAGATGAGACCCTCCAAAAGCTCATCGATACTCGGTGTTGTATTCATGATGAAGCCCCCGTTGTTGCACTTAAAATTGACCCTGGGTATCCAAGCAGTTGTGCCATTGACGGGATAGCAGGAGCCGATGACTGAATGAGATACAGATGCATGAACTGACGATGCTCACCAGCCATGCGTCGATAAATAGCCGTCTGTACCGGCACTCCAATATTTGCACTTCCAAAGAGTGTGAAGTAGTCCACTTCTTCTTTTGTGACATTCCATCCAGTGAGTTTGTTGTAATACGAGATGAACCCACCTTCTTTTTTGGGATAGTCCATCACGTGCGTATTACTCAAAATGTCCATCGTGGTCATCCAACCTAAATCTTCACGTGGGTCACCGATACGAGAATTTTCCCAGTCTATTAGTGCCGAGACCTTGCCATTTTTATAAAGGAAGTTCGCAGGGTTGAAGTCTCCGTGCACGACAGACAGGCGCAGCGGCCTTGGCTTTTGACGACGCAATGTGAGAAAAGCATCGAGAAGAATGATGGATGATGGGTCATACACAATGTCGTCATATGTTGACAGGTAGTACTCAAAAGTTGAATCCATATAGTCATCCCAAGACGACGTGCGAATTCCTACTCCTCTCGGATCTTGCAATATTCCTCGCGGGTCAATGACCGAAATGTCTGCCTGATGCAACTCAACCAGCACTTCACACAAGTGGCGCATCACTTCTTCGGCCTGGTTGACATCAGCACCATCATTAAACAACTGTGATGTCTTGCCGTTTCCATCGGCTCGCTCCAGCACCATTGCGGCGCTACCAAAAACAGCTGGATCCAACTCGTATCCGTAACTTCGACTCACTGGCACCGAGGTATGCGCTCGTAAAGATTCAATGAGTTCATGTTCATTGGCGACTGGTCTGAAGAATACAAACTTCTTCGGGCGGGTCTTTGCGAATGATGAGCGGCAACACCTCTTTTGCCTCCCCTTGGGTGACCAGAGCAGTGCAACTAAATGTTTCGCGTGAAAATCCGCCCGGAATTGGAGACAGGCCTTCAATGGCAATATCGCAGTTGTTACCTAAGGCTTTCCTTAACAACTCCGAGATTGCACTTTCCATGTTGCTAGTGGCCACTCCAGTTCGGGGCACGCTTTTCCGCGAAAGCCTTCGGTCCTTCTATGAAGTCGTCGCTCTTCACAAGCCGCTTCACGGTTTCATAATCGGCTTCCATTGATTCGCGAAGCGATGCAGTATCGAGACTGCGATACACCACATCTTTGCTTGCTCGTAACGACAACGGAGAGCACGCCAAAATTTGATTCACCCACACCATGGTGCGCGCCATGAGTTCATCGTGCGGAACCACTTCGTTGATGAACCCCAGTTCATGACCTTCTGAGGCGCTCACATGACGACCCGTGAGAATCATGCCAAGGGCACGCTTAGAACCAATTTGACGCGAGAGCCTTTGTAAGCCACCTGCCAATGCGGCAAGGCCCACCTTTGGTTCGGGCAAAGCAAACTTTGCTTGGTCTGAAGCAATGATGATGTCGCAGGCAAGTGCAATTTCAAAACCGCCGCCCATTGCAACGCCATTGACAGCCGCAATGATGGGCTTCGTCATGTTCCAACGCGAGGTGATACCGGCAAAACCTTTCGGTGTTGCATGCCGTACTCCACCTTCAGCTTGGTACCGCAAGTCGTTACCTGCGCAAAAGCCCCGACCTTCGCCAGTAATAATTGCAACCCACATGTTGTCGTCAGATTCATAGTCGTCAAAGACCTCTGCGAGTTCTAAATGCGCAAGTGAATGCAACGCGTTCAGGCGCTCGGGCCTGTTTAAACGCACCGTGAGAACATGGTCTGACTTTTCAACAATGCAATATTCTTTTGTTACCGAGGTGCCCATATTGTGACCTTACTCCGTTGCTTCTGCCTCTGCGATCTGACGACGAACGTCATCCATATCGACTGCGCGAATGGCAGCGATGAGTTCGTCAAATGAAGCTGCTGGCAGTGCACCAGGCTGCGAGAAGAGGAGCACGCCATCGCGGAAGGCCATGATGGTGGGAATTGATTGGATGCGCAAACCACCAGCAAGGTCTTGCTCGGCTTCGGTATCGACCTTTGCAAAGCGAATATCGGTGTTGGTGTCAGATGCCTTTTCGTAAATTGGCCCAAATGACTTGCACGGCCCACACCATTCAGCCCAGAAGTCAATAAAGGTGATGCCGTCGGCGGTCACTGTTTCTTCGAATTTTTCTGCTGTGAGATTAAAAGTGGCCATGGCTCTCTGCTTTTCTTTGGGTTGTTGGTT
>JAPKZV010000178.1:973-2935 GCA_026393585.1 Actinomycetota bacterium | reverse complement strand
AAGGGCAATCTCAATATTGATGTTGACCCTGCAGTTCTTGCGCAGCAGTATGAACTTGGCGGCGCAACGTGTTTATCGGTGTTAACAGATGTTGAGCACTTTGCAGGTTCGCCCGAAGATCTTCGCATTGCCCGTGGCTCCGTTGGTCTTCCCGTACTGCGTAAGGATTTCACAGTTGACCTGCGCGACATCTGCGACGCTCGTTTAATGGGGGCCGATGCAGTTCTGCTCATCGCTGCAGCTCTCACCGGAGCCGAAATGGCGAGTTTCCATGAAGTGGCGACCAGCCTCGGACTCGATGTTTTGGTAGAAGTGCACGACGAACGCGAACTTGAAGTTGCGCTCACTGCGAACGCCTCAATGATTGGGGTGAACCAGCGTGATTTGGTCACGTTCCAGGTCGACCACGAGCGTGCGGTACGCATGGGAGGCGTTATTCCCTCTCATGTGGTATGTGTTGCCGAGTCGGGAGTGCGCGGACGCGACGATGCGCAAAGCCTGCGAGACGCCGGGTACGACGCAGTGCTGGTGGGCGAATCGTTAGTAACAGCCACGAACCCGACGGAATCACTGCAGTTACTGCGGTGCACGTAGTACCTTCACATACATGTTCATCAAGATCTGTGGCATTACCAATGAGGACGATGCGCTCTTATCGGTTGCCCTTGGGGCCGATGCCTTAGGTTTTGTTTTTGCCCCATCTCCTCGTCAAGTGACGATGCAAAAGGTCTACGACATCACACGTCGCCTTCCGCCTGGGATTCTGACTGTTGGAGTGTTCCGCGATGAACATCCGCGTCGGGTGATTGAGATGGTGCATGAGGCGGGCCTCAAAGGTGCTCAGTTACACGGTCATGAAACGCCCGACGATGTTGTTGAAGTTTCACGTTCGGTGCGTTGGGTCATTAAGGCTGTTACTGCTGGTTCTGTAGATGCTCGTAATGCCAATCAATTTGCAACCGACATTGTCAGAGAACGTGTCTGACGCAATTGGGCAAGTACGTCCATGGGGTGTCGATGTATCGTCGGGTGTCGAAAGCGAACCTGGCAAGAAAGATGCCCGTAAATTGCGTGCATTTATTGCAGCTGCCCGAGAGGCAACCCCGGAACAGTTCCGTGGATCTGACGACATGCCCTATGACTGGGAAGATGATGAATAACAGTTAGGCGTTTGTTCTGATTACCTGCGAGAATATGAACATGAGCGTGATGCAAACCCCCGGGGCCGATGGCAGATTTGGGCAATTCGGAGGGCAATACGTTCCGGAAACTTTGGTTCCAGCTTGCCAAGAACTTGAGCGGGCCTTTGGTGAAGCATGGAACGATGCGTTATTCCGTGAAGAGTTGAATCATCTGTTGAAGACCTATGCAGGGCGCCCTTCTATTTTGACTGAATGTCACAACTTGGGTCGGGAACTCGGCATTCGATTGTTCCTCAAGCGCGAAGATTTAAACCACACAGGTTCACACAAAATCAACAATGTTCTGGGTCAGGCACTATTGGCAAAGCGCATGGGTAAAAAGCGCATCGTTGCTGAAACAGGAGCAGGTCAACATGGTGTGGCCTCAGCAACAGCTGCGGCGCTTCTTGGCTTGGAGTGCAAGGTGTTCATGGGCGCAGTCGACATGGAACGCCAAGAACTCAATGTGTTTCGTATGCGTCTACTCGGAGCGGAAGTGGTAGCAGCGCAGTCGGGCAGTCGCACCTTGAAAGATGCGGTGAATGAAGCAATGCGCGATTGGGTGGCAACGGTGGAGTCAACTCACTATTGCCTCGGTTCGGTCATGGGTCCTCACCCATACCCCTATATGGTGCGTCAGTTTCATCGCGTCATTGGCGATGAAGCGCGTGAACAGTGTCGCGAGGTGCTTGGCGGAGACGACCCCGATGTAGTTGTTGCATGTGTTGGTGGCGGAAGCAATGCCATTGGAATCTTCTCTGGCTTTGTCGATACCCAAGCC
>JAPKZV010000178.1:0-927 GCA_026393585.1 Actinomycetota bacterium | reverse complement strand
GCCGGGAGTAGTACACGGTATGAAGAGCTATCTCATGCAAGATGAAGATGGCCAAGTGCAAGAGGCGCATTCCATTAGCGCAGGTCTCGACTATCCAGGTGTCGGCCCAGAGCATTCTTATTTGTCTGAAATTGGTCGTGCCGAATACCCAAGTGTCACCGATGCAGAAGTAATTGATGGTTTTACGTTGCTCGCACGTTCAGAGGGAATCATCCCGGCTCTTGAATGCGCACATGCATTGGCCTGGATCAAACGTGCTGCCCCAGAAATGCAAGGTCAGGTAGTGCTCATGAACCTTTCAGGTCGTGGCGACAAAGACGTTGCGCAAATGATGGATGTATTGGGTAAAAAATAATGCCGATGCATTTAGAAACACACCTGCGGGCTCAGCGTTCAGCAGGTAGAAAACTTCTCGTTCCTTACGTCACGGGTGGGCTCTTGAATTGGAAGGAAGCAATTCGTGTTGCCACGGCTTGTGGTGCCGACGCCATTGAAGTAGGTATTCCTTTCTCAGACCCCGTGATGGATGGGCCAGTTATTCAGGAAGCTTCGTTGCGTGCATTGAAAGATGGTGCAACACCTTTCGGCATCATTCAAGAGATCTCCACGCTCGATATCGACATTCCTATTGCGGTCATGCTTTATTACAACACCGTGTTCCGTGCTGGTCACGAGCGTTTTGCAACTTCATTAGTGAAAAACGGCGTGAGTGCAGCAATTGTTCCCGATCTTCCGCTGGAAGAAGCAGGCGAATGGTGCCGCGATGCCGATGCTGCTGGAGTGGAAACCATCATGCTTGCGGCGCCTACGGCACCCGATAGTCGCCTCCCGCTTGTTGTTGAACGTGCTCGAGGTTTCGTTTATGCAGTAGGTCTTTTGGGCATCACCGGAGAGCGCGATTCGTTGGCGTCAACGGCAACGGTGCTG
>JAPKZV010000061.1 GCA_026393585.1 Actinomycetota bacterium | reverse complement strand
AACAACACATAGTGCAGCCAAGATTGCATACATCACTCCGGGAATTCGGCGCCTGCTGTTATCGGGAAAATCATATGCGCCAACATGATCGACAGCATTCAGATCATCAGGCAGTTGGTCGCGTAGTTCGTCTGTCATTGTGTTGCTTTCGGCCATGCATTGCGAATCTTCGATGCGGTGAGAGGAAGTGGTTCTGGAATCGTACGGGTTGACGCTACGGAAGTCATAAAGTTCGAATCACCATTCCAACGGGGAACGATATGAACATGCAAATGCTGCGAAATGCTCCCACCAGCAGCAGGCCCAAGGTTGATGCCAACGTTCAATGCATCGGGAGAATGAGATTCACGCAGAGCAACCGTTGCTGCCGTCACGAGCGACCACAAATCACTTGATTCTTCAGGTGCCAGATCTTCAAGGTTGGCTACTTCTCGATATGGCAGTACCAATAAATGGCCTGATGCATATGGGTATGAATTCAGAATGACGAAACAAGTGGTTGAGCGATGAACGATGAACGTTTCCTCGTCGGACAATCCTGAGTTAAGGATTGAAGTAAAGACCGACTGAGACGGATCTGCTGAATTTGAATTCGCAGTGCCGATGTATTCGGCTCTCCACCCATTCCAGAGTTGCTCAAGAGACATCAATTTCGCCCAATTGCCCTTCTGCGACTTCTGTAGTCAGGCGGGCAATGAAGTCCACGACTGAAACGTCGCGTTCTACTTCCCCACCGCGTGGGTTAACACCGACTGATTGATGCGCCACGTCATCATCTCCAACGACCAGAACGTAGGGAACTTTGCTCGTCTTCGCGTTTCGAATGCGTTTTCCTAGTTGTTCATCGGCATGATCAATATCAACTCTGAATCCGGCCTTCTTCAACTGCGCCACAACTGATGTCGCATACTCGTCATGAGCCAGTGCAACTGGAAGTACCCGCACTTGTTCTGGAGAAAGCCAGCTTGGGAACGCCCCTGCGTAGTGCTCGATCAAGACACCAAAGAAACGTTCAATTGATCCGAACAATGCGCGATGCAACATGATGGGACGATGACGTGCACCGTCTGAACCCACATATTCCAATTCGAAACGTTCTGTCAAGTTGAAGTCACATTGGATTGTGCTGAGTTGCCATTTACGACCAATGGCGTCACGAACATCGATATCAATCTTTGGACCATAGAAAGCGGCATCGCCTTCTTTGATTTTGTATTCAACACCGTGTCGGTCAAGCGCTTCACGCAATGCCTCGGTAGCTTTGCCCCATATTTCATCAGATCCGACTGATTTTTCAGGGTCACGCGTAGACAAATTGAATTCAAAATCGTTGAAACCGAATCTGCGCAACACCGACATGATGAAGTCGAGCAACGAAGAAATCTCATCAGCCATTTGTTCTTCTGTGCAATAAATATGGCTGTCATCTTGAGTAAACCCACGGATACGTAGAAGCCCATGAAGAGTTCCGGCGCGCTCATATCGGTAGACATTGCCCAACTCGAACAAACGCAAAGGCAGTTCTCGGTAACTGCGTTGACGACTATCAAAAATAAGACAGTGCATCGGGCAGTTCATTGGCTTCGGGTAATACGTACCGTTGTCCATTTCCATGGGCGGATACATGCCATCTTTGTAAAAATCGAGGTGACCTGAAGTTTGAAAGAGGTTTGCGTTTGCCAGATGCGGGGTGAAAACGAACTGGTATCCACCCGACTGATGGCGATCGCGACTGTAATCTTCCATCAACTTGCGCACGATGGCACCCTTTGGATGCCACACAGCCAAACCGCCACCGAGTTCTTGCGGGAACGACAACAGGTCTTGTTCAACGGCAAGGCGACGATGATCGCGCTTTTCAGCTTCAATCAGGCGATTGAGGTGTTCTTCCAATGCCGATTTTGATTCCCAAGCCGTGCCGTAAATACGTTGCAACATTGGCCCCTTATCGGAACTGCGCCAATATGCACCGGCAACTTTCATGAGTGCGAAGTGTCCGAGTTTTCCGGTTGTTGGCACATGAGGCCCCCGGCAGAGGTCGACGAATTCTGGACTATTGCGATACACGCTGATGGCATCGCCACTTCCTACTTCGTCGGCGTCGACGCCATCGGCTGCACCGGAAGTAACACGTTCGATGATTTCGCATTTGTAGGGCTGATCGGAGAAAAGTTGCAAAGCATCACGTGCCGATACTTCTGACCGCGTGAAAGGTTGATTTGCCGAAACAATTTCTTTCATCCGCGAGGTAATAGCAACGAGATCAGTTTCGCTGAAGGTCCGACCTTCGGGAAGGTCGAAGTCGTAATAGAAACCGTCTTCAATTGCTGGTCCGACTGAAAACTTTGCACCAGGAAAAAGTTGCGTTACCGCTTGAGCCAACACGTGGGCGGTGGAGTGACGTAGAACGTGTCGGCCGGCATCGGAATCGGCAGTCACAATGGAAACAACGTCACCATCTGCAAGTGCCACATTGAGGTCGACTTCCGCCCCATTCACCACACCAGTAAGAGCTGCTTTTGCTAAACGAGAGCCAATACTTGCCGCCAGATCGGCCACTGTGGACCCAACTGGCAATTCGCGTGCAGAACCATCGGGCAGGGAGACAGACAATACAGACATCACTGAGAGTCTAGAGCTTAGGCAGCACGGGGAAGGTCTAATTTGTGCAGCGATTTACAACTGAACACCGAGAAGTTCAGCAGACGTAGCCACATTGACCTGTGCTCGCGCCGCCGCATCGATGAGTTGTAGTGCAAGGGGTGAATTGAGATCATCATCGAGTGCATCTCTCACCTCGGCAAGCAATGCTTGTGATGCTGGCGAATTTGCCTTTTGTGCATCTTGCGAAACGCCTTGCCACAACTGCAGCCGTGCAAGCGCATCGGGCATGATGTTTGTATTCCATTCCCACTCCACACGATAGTGATGCGCAACTAGACCGAGTCGTATGACGCGTGGGTCCCATTCTTTGCGCAACGCATCGACGAAAACCAAGTTGCCTCGGCTCTTTGACATCTTGTGTCCGTCCATCGACACCATGGCAACGTGCATCCAATGGCGCACGAATGGAACACCGGTTGCTGCTTCAGATTGTGCACGTTCACATTCGTGGTGCGGGAAAATGAGGTCGCTACCGCCACCATGCAGATCGATCGTTGTACCGAGTTCACGCAATGCAAGAGCACTGCATTCAATATGCCAACCTGGCCGACCAGCTCCCCACATCGTTTCCCACGCTGGTTCATCGGGCGCACTTGTTTGCCACAAAACAAAGTCGAGTGGATGTCGCTTGTTGGGGTCGGCAATATTGCCACCACGCTCATTAGCAAGCTCCACCATGAACTCTTCGCTGTAGTTCGAGACCGATCCAAAACTGGGGAACTTGCTCACATCGAAATAAACATTTCCACCGGCTTGATAAGCAAAGCCGCGGTCGAGCACCATGCCGATGAATCCACGAATATCGGGAATTGCTGACGATGCTCTCGGAGTGCTGTACATGGGCAACATGTTGAGAGCTTCCATGTCGGCGTTGAAACGAGCTTCTTCACCTGCCGCAAGATCGAGATAGTGAACACCGAGTTCTTTTGCTTTTGCAAAAAGTGGGTCGTCAACATCGGTGACATTGCGTACACATTTCACCGTATGGCCAAGGTCAATGAGACGCCTCTGCAAAATGTCATATGCCATGAAAGTGGCTGCATGACCAAGGTGTGTTGCATCGTAAGGCGTAATGCCACACGTATACATCAGCACTTGCGGCTGAGGTTCAAATGGCACCACGGCATTGCGTGCGGTATCGAATAAGCGCATCACGCCCGCGGGTCTCCTTTGATTCCATTGAGCTTTGGTGCAACTCGTGTTTTATAGCGAACATTGAGTTGCAACAACACCGCAGTGAATGCTTCGATGGCGGTTGCATTCGACAATTCGCCCGAATCGAGCGGGCGACAACCAGGAATACGTCGCACCATCTCGCTCACCGTTTCAATTGCCGCTTTGTCGTCTGAACAAATAAGCACATCACTGTCGATGGGCTCACCAAGGTGCCCAAGCTCTTTTGCTGGCAAATGGTGAAATGCCGCAACCACGCGACAGTCAGGTGCTGCTGCTTGCACATGGGCTGCCACGCTTCCTCGAGGCGGAACCAACGGTTGAAATTCATGCCCCACCCGCACCAACGCGTTGGCCATACTGATGACCACTTTGCCGCGCAGTGCTGCTGAATGCTCGCGAACAGTTGTTGCGGCGGAGTCCCATGGAGTGGCGAGTACCACGATGTCGCATGCTGCAGACTCTTCGTTTGATCCACCGCGTAATGGCAAGTTCAATGCTGGCCATGCATCGCGAATTTCCTTCGCCTTTTCTTCTGCCCTCTCGCTGGAACGTGAGCCAATGACCACGTTGTACCCGATGGAGGCGAGTCGGGCCGCTAGCGCCGTACCTGCAGGCCCTGTACCGCCGAGCACCCCAACGCTTGTTTGCTCTGAAGACATTCATTCAGCCTTACACACCAAGCTCACCTAAGAGAACTTTGAGACCCACCTCGGTGAGAACGGGTGAACTACGGTCTAGGGCATGGGAATTCTCACAGGAAAACGTATTGTCGTCACAGGCGTACTCACCGATGCATCTTTGGCATTTGGCGTCGCAAAACTTGCTCAAGAAGAAGGCGCCGAGGTCGTGCTCACCGGCGCCGGCCGCGGCCTTTCGCTCACGCAACGCACTGCGCGCAAACTTCCCCACGAGGCCCCCGTTTTTGAATTTGACGTCACCGACCCCGCGCATGTTGAATCTGTTCGCGAAGCAGTGAAAGCACACTGGGGTGGAGTAGATGGCGTGTTGCACTCCATTGGTTTTGCACCGGCAAATTGCCTCGGCGAAGACATCATGGAAGCCCAGTGGAGCGATGTATCGGTTGCCATTCAAGTATCTGCATATTCCTTAAAGACTTTGGCCGATGCATTTGTGCCCCTCATGTCATCAGGTGGATCATTTGTTGGCCTCGACTTCGACAACACTGTTGCCTGGCCGGCCTACAACTGGATGGGTGTTGCCAAGTCGGCACTCGAGTCAACAAGCCGCTACTTAGCGCGCGGTCTTGGGCCACAAAACATTCGTTTCAATTTAATTGCTGCCGGCCCTATTAAAACAATGGCCGCAAAATCCATTCCAGGCTTCAAAAAGTTTGAAGATGTTTGGGATGACCGTTCCCCACTCGGCTGGGACGTGACCGACAGCCTTCCCGTTGCAAAATCGTGCGTTGCACTCTTGTCTGACTACTTCCCCGCCACCACAGGCGAAATCATCCATGTTGACGGCGGCTATCACGCCACCGGCGCATAGCAATGATAAACCGACTCGCCAACGAAGTTTCGCCTTACCTTCGACAACACGAAAACAACCCAGTGCATTGGTTTGCTTGGGGCGACGAAGCATTTGCAGAAGCCCGCCAGCGCAATGTTCCCATCTTGTTATCAGTTGGCTACTCCGCGTGCCATTGGTGCCACGTCATGGCCCATGAGTGTTTTGAAGATCATGATGTTGCAACACAGATGAATGCTCAATTCGTCAACATCAAAGTAGATCGCGAAGAACGCCCCGATGTTGATGCGGTATACATGGAAGCAGTGCAGGCAATGACCGGACGTGGTGGTTGGCCAATGACCGTATTCATGACGCCCGACGCAAAACCATTTTATGGCGGCACATATTTCCCGAAGCCATCATTTCTGCAACTAATGACGGCAATTACAGATGTTTGGGAAAATCGCCGAGAAGATATTGACACCAACGTTGAAGCACTGATGCAGGCGCTTCAACGCAGCGAGTTCGCCGAGCCGGCCAACGCAGTTGCCAATTTGAGTACGGTCACTAGTGCAGTTACTCATCTCGTTGGTGGCTTCGACAGTGAATGGGGCGGTTTTGGTGCAGCACCCAAATTCCCTTCCACTATGAATATCGACCTGTTGTTGCGTAGCAATTCCACACACGCAAACCCCGCGGCTTTGCACGTATCGACCACATCTCTCGACGCCATGGCATCGGGCGGAATCTACGATCACCTCGGCGGCGGTTTCGCTCGCTACTCCGTCGATCGCGAGTGGCTTGTGCCCCACTTTGAAAAGATGCTCTACGACCAGGCGCTTCTTGTGCGCGTTTACCTGCACGCATATCAAGTCACTCAATTTCCGCGGTACAAACAAGTTGTTGAGGAAACCATCAACTACGTGTTGCGAGACCTCACTCACCGAGAAGGTGGTTTCTTCTCTGCAGAAGATGCCGACTCAGCAGACGACACTGGCCACCACCACGAAGGCTGGTTTTACACCTGGACGCCTCGAGAAGTGCGCGAACTCTTCGATGCCGAACAATCGGCTGAGATTTTTGAGTGGTACGGCATGACAGAGGCAGGAAACTTCGAAGGCAGAAATATTCTCACTCGCCATTTCGAGCGAGGTTCACTCTTGCGTAATGATCGAATTGAAGCTGCTCGACAAGTGATGTTCACAAAGCGACTAGAACGAGCTCGTCCGCTCCTCGACGACAAAGTACTCACAGAATGGAACGGCTACATGCTGTCGTCGCTTGCTGAAGCAGCAGCAGCTTTCAACAACCCCACATGGCTCGCAGCAGCCGTTGCCAATGCCGAATTCCTTATTCGTGAATTGCGCAGCGAAAACGGAACGTGGAAACGCAGTTGGCACGAGACGGGCGTGCCACGCGCACGACATCATTCGCTAGCAGCCGACCTTGCTGCACTTGTTGATGCCTTTACTCGTCTTGCCGAGGCAACAGGTGATGAGAAATGGACACGTCACGCATGTGAAGCTGCCGACCAACTACTCGATGAGTTCTGGGACCCTCAACGCGGAGGCTTGTTCACCACAGGCAACAATGGCGAACAACTCATCGCCCGTCAAAAAGATCTACTCGATAACGCCACGCCATCGGCAAACTCAACAGCAGCTGTTGCGTTGTATCGCTTATCGGCAATGACAGGCGAAGGGCGATACGAGCAACACGCACATCGCATTATGCAACTGCTCGACCAAATTATGCATAAGGCCCCAAGTGCTGCAGGAAACGCATTGAGTGCATTACACCTCATGAACAGCGGCATCACCGAAATTGTGATTCCTGGCAATCGCCCCGACTTCCTTAATGTTGTTCGGGAATCGTGGCGACCTAATGCTGTGGTGCTGTGGGGAGAACCCGGCACTTCGCCACTTTGGCAAGGACGCAGCGAAGGCGTGGCTTACGTATGCGAGCGCAATGTGTGTATGACCCCTGCTCAGAACGCTGAAATGTTGCGCAAACAGTTGGCTTAACGCCAACGTCCAAAGTGCGCTACTTCATCGGCAGTACGTCGCTGGCGAGATGCACTGCGCCCCGCGCGTTCTTGCACTTCTCGAGGCCAACCGAGTGCGATAGCGCCAATGAGTTGCTGAGAGTGAGGAACTCCAAAGTGTGAGCGCACTTTTTCTTCGCCATTGAATACAGCAAAGAATAATGAACCAAGACCCATATCGTGCGCGCCCAACAACAACGTCATGACCGCAAACGAAGCATCAATTGTCCAATACGGAGTTGGCCATGCTTCGACGGATGCACCCAAACCCGTATGTGATTTATCGGGCTCTGCGTAACGATCTGCATAGGCCTGCGCATCGGCAAAGGGCAACATAATGATTGGCGCATCGAGTAGATGTGGCCATGCGAAGTTTTCACGCTTCTCTACTGGTAGCGACAGATCCCAAAATGTCTGCACATCTTCATTTTCTAAAACGAGAACTGACCAGCCTTGAGTTTTGCCTGCACTAGGTGCGCGTACAGCAAGATCGAGCAATTCGTTGATTGTGCTGCGAGGCACTGCAGTGTTTGCGAACGAACGCGTCATGTGTCGCGTGCGGACAACGCGCACAAACTCCACGAGAGTTACTGCAATTTGCCGAGTTTGACAAGACTCTCGGTCATGGTCCAACCATGAACGATAAGTACTCCGCCTTTATTGGCAGGCACATTGTCAAACATTGCCGCAATGTCGGCATTGATTTTTTCTGGCTTGGTTGATTCGTGGTCGAGGAATCCGGCTTGGCCAGCAGATTTCACGATGAACGACTGCTCGTCATAAGCGCGCTCAACGCCAAAACGCTTTGACAAACGCCGACCCCATGCTCGCTCTTCACCCACGGCACGGTGGCCTGGACGAGGAATCATCTCGGTGAGTGCCTTAAATGCTTCGAGACCATGGGCGCTCGTAAAGCGTGACCCCACCACAACGTCTTCGTCGGGGAAGGCCATGAGTGCGCGGTGATAGGCCTCGGTCATGAGACCC
>JAPKZV010000240.1 GCA_026393585.1 Actinomycetota bacterium | reverse complement strand
ACCATCTCGTTCATATAACTGAACGTGCTCTTGTGTGACGTGTTGTTGCATCACTCAGCCTGTTGTTGTGCGTTCGGTGAGTGTTGCCTTCACAGTGATGATTTCTTTGCCACGTTCCAATTTCATCGTGATGGTTTCTTCTGGCAATGCATCACGAACGATGGCGATCATTCCCGCACGTCCGGTAATGGGTTCATCATTAATTGCCAACACCACATCGCCTTCCTTCACGCCAGCTTTTGCTGCTGGTGATCCAGATTGAACGTTTGCAATCACTGCGCCTTGCCCTCCGTCATCACGATCAGAAAGACCAACACCTAAATACCCTTCTTTGCGTGTTTCACCATTGGCCTGCTTCCGCAAAAGTTCAACAACGCGTAAAACTTCTTTTGTAGAAACTGCAAACCCAATGTTGTTTGCCGCAGTGGAGTTGTCACCACGAGCAACAGCTGTATTGATGCCAACAACTTCTGCTTTGTAATTCACCAATGGTCCGCCTGAGTTACCCGATGAAATTGCTGTGTCGGTTTGAATCAAACCATTCAATGCGCCGTTTTCAGTGGTAATCGTGCGATTCAGCGCAGACACGATTCCTGTTGTCACACTTGGTCCACCGTCAAGATTCAGTGCATAACCAATTGCAATAACAGCATCACCAATACGAATAGCTTTTGGATCTGCAAATTGCGCAGCCTTGAAATTTGTGCCTTCGATTTTTACGAGTGCAAGATCATTGCCAGCATCAGCTGCTAACACCTTTCCTGTGCGGGGCTCTGTTTCGTTATACAGACGCACTTGAATTTTTGTTGCACCTTCAACCACATGAGCATTCGTCAGAATCTCACCGGTAGCTGTAAGAAAAATACCTGTACCGACCGATTCCCCAGAGCCTGCTTCACTTTGCGACATGGAACTGATGGTCACCACACTTGGCGCAACTGACGATGCCACTTTTGCAATTTGAGTGGTGCCAACAGAGTTTTCATCGACGTCGCCATCTGAAGCAACAAGGAGTGGTTCAGAGTAAGAACTTGAGGTCGTGTCATCGCTCGTCAACGAAGAACCAACGACACCTCCCAATGTTCCTGCAATTAGTGCAACAAGGGTGACGACAGTAAAACTCTTTTTACTGATGCGTGCATGCGTTGATGTTGTCGTACTAGAGACACTTGACGAAGCGTGAAAAATCGGCGGAGGTGGCGGAAGCGGAGACTGCTGCTGCACTGGGGTCCACACCGGGTCGGCAACGGGGATGTTCTCAGGGTTCCACTGATTTTCTGTCATACCCCATACTTACAACGCAAAGGGCCGGCGCACATAGCGCCGGCCCTAAGAAGTTCTTAAGAATTCAGGAAATGATTAATTTGACTGAATTTTGATTTCGATATCGACACCGGCAGGAAGCTCAATGCGCTGCAGGCTGTCGATGGTTTTTGCGTTCGGATCGACGATGTCGATGAGACGCTTGTGGATACGCATTTCAAAGTGCTCGCGTGAGTCTTTGTCAACGTGTGGACCACGAATCACCGTGTAGCGGTGCTTGTCGGTTGGTAGTGGAATTGGCCCACGGATAGTGGCATTGGTACGAGTAACGGTCTCAACAATTTTGCGTGTTGATTGGTCGATGATCTCGTGATCGAATGCCTTGAGACGGATGCGAATGCTTTGTGCCATTGGTGATCCTTACTTCAGGATCTTTGTGACTCGACCAGCACCAACAGTACGGCCACCCTCACGAATAGCGAAACGCAAACCCTCATCCATAGCAATGGGCTTACCCAGCTCCACCGTCATATTCACATTGTCACCAGGCATCACCATTTC
>JAPKZV010000223.1 GCA_026393585.1 Actinomycetota bacterium | reverse complement strand
GTCTTTATACGTTGCAGAAATGCTCATCTTGATTTTGCCTGAATAGTTCTTTGCACGAAGCTTCGGCTTGATTCCACCTTTTTTGTCAATAACGAATCCGAACTCATCAGTGATGATTGAGTTGCCAGGAATAGGGTTTGGGAAATAACCCTCTGTGTTCGTATCAAATTCAGAATCTGTTTCAGGCTCTGTATCCCATGTGGGAACTTTTGACTTGACAAGAGCTGTGATGGAAGCCGATGCAGTACTCGCAGACGAACTTCCTGCACTCGTGTTGGCCACGGTGGTGAATGTGTAGGCAGTTCCTGCAGTGAGTCCAGTAATAATGCACGACCCACTAGCACCTGTGACAGTGCATTTTTTCCCACCTGGCGATGCGGTCACTGTGTATGAAGTTGGTGAGGGGCCAGAACTCGGAGGTGTCACGGTGACCGTTGCACTCTCGGGCCCTGCAACAACTGTTGCGGCACCGGGTGCATTAGGAATTGCCGAATTCGCTGCACTCAAGACGGTCACCGCAGCTGATGCGGGGCTTGGAGCGGAATCTGCGAAGCCATTTCTTTTCGCAACGACCGAGAATGTGTATGCGGCACCCGCGGTGAGCTCACTGATAACGCACGATCCGCTAGCACCTGTGATGGTGCATGTTTTTCCACCAGGAGTAGCAGTAACTACGTACGACCTCGGTGCTGAACCCGAGGTGGGCTGCGCCACAGTAATTGTTGCACTCTCGGGGCCAGCAACGACCGTGGGTACCGGCGTGGCACTCAAACGCTGCCCGGCAGTTGCGAGATCAAGAGTGAAAGAGAATGACCCTGTGTCTCGACCTCTATCGTCTTGAAGAGCCGCATTATTTAATGTGTTGTCGAGCGCTGGTGCGGTGTACGCCACCGACGCAGTTGTTGACGTTTGATACACGGGAGATGCAAGGGTGAGGCGAAGAAAGAGAGGTAATGAATAATCGAGAGAGACCACATCAACGCGAACTCCATCCACCTGAACATTGAATGCCGAAAGCGGTGGCTGCTGAGTAGTTGCAGTAGCAAAGAGGTAAGGGAACCCCTGAAATTGGACGATGGCTCCTTCGCTTGCGAAGTATGCAAGCGCTGGGCCGCTCAGGGCCGCCGATGCTTTTCGCGAAGCACCCGGCCCTGGCAGAGCAACGAAAGCGGCTACCAAAAGGGCGGCGGTCAGGAGGGAACGAGAAAAACGAGTGCGTAAAGTCGTATGAAATATCACCTAATAATCATAGATGAAACCAATTAGTTATATACAACGCCCGCCGTTGTTCTTAAACAGCGCACTCCGAGTCGCCGACGGCAGCAACGAATGGGCCCGTCTCGCCGTAGTCGATATAGAAATTGGGGTTCTCTTCAGGTGTTGGGAAAAAGTCGAGATCGCGCAGTTCATCGGCGACTTTGTCGACTCCCCCCACGCGGTCCATCCAGGTGCGGAAAGTTTCACCAGCAACGCGCTCGTTAGCAAACCTGCGTACAACACGAGCAACTGCTTCGGGCGCAGCCTTGGCGGGAACGCGCAATGCCTTTTCACCAAAGTGGATTTGTTCTTGACCTACGTACCCACCAAGCAGCATCTGGTAACCAGGTGCCGACTGACCATGCGCACGGCGCTCTGCACCAAAGAATCCGATATCGGAAGCGTGGTGCTGGCCGCAACTATTGGTACAACCTGAAATGTTGATGCGAATTCCACCCACTTCGGCAAGACCCTGTGCTTCGAGTTCATCACCAATTGCTTTTGCCAGACCACGTGATTGGGTGACGGCAATATTGCAGGTATCGGCGCCTGGGCAAGCAACCACATCGCGAGCAAGTTCTGCGCCTGGGCGTGCCATGCCAATGGCATCGAGGCGATCGTAAAGTACGCGCAACTTCTCTTCAGTGAGGTTACGGAATACAACGTTTTGACGGTTCGACAAACGCACGTCGGCATTCAATTCACGTTGCATTGCTGCAAGCGCTGTGAACTGGCTTGAAGTGATGTCGCCCAACTCGGCGTAAGCAATTGCAGAAATGGTTCCGTTTGCGGTTCCGCGAATAACACTTGTTTGCACCCAGCGGTCGAATGGATCGCGTGCAGTGAGCTCAACACGCACACCCTGGCCAACTGTTGTTATTTCACCACTTGTAGCTTTACCAGCAGCTTTGTCGCCAGCAGCAACAACCTCTGGCGGAATTCCACCCGGCCACGACGATGAAGCAGGAAGCGTGAGACGAACTTTTTGCACACGACGACGTACCTCGTCGATACCGAGAGTGTCGACAAGCCACTTCATACGAGCGCGCAATTTGTTGTCGCGGTTACCGGCTTGGTCGAACACGCGAAGAGCAGCTTCAATAGTTGGCATGAGATCTTCACGTGAAGTGAAATCTTCTAGTGCCAATGCAGGGTGCGGCGTTGCACCTAAACCACCCGCAATGAAAATACGGAAGCCTTGTTCCACTGAACCGTCTTCGTTGGTACGTGTGGTTGCCACCACGCCCACGTCGTTGAACATTGCTTGCCCACAGTCGGTGGCGCAACCAGAGAAGTTCACTTTGAATTTACGAGGCAAACGCTGACCTAATGGGTTACGCACAAAGTGGCGGAACACTGCTTCTGCCCATGGTGTGACATCGAGGTGTTCGTGTGGGCATGCGCCAGCAAGATGGCAAGCCATCACGTTGCGCACGGTGTCGCCACATGCTTCACGAGATGTGAGATGCACTCCGGCAAGGTGACGCAAGAGTTCCGGCATGCGACGCAGTTCCACAAAATGGAATTGAATATTTTGGCGGGTCGTAATGTGACCCCAGCCGCGTGAATATTCGGTAGAGAGATACGCCATGAGATCGAGTTGTTCAGGAGTAATTGTTCCGGCAGGCAACTTGATGCGCACCATTTGGTTGGTCCCACCTTGGCGCTGACCATAGACACCATTGTTCAGACGCATGACGCGGAAAACGTCTTCACTAATTTCACCGGCAAGATATTGCTCAATTGCTTTTTCAAAGCGCTCAATATCGGCCATCTGTTCCGCGTCGAGGTCGCGCGGTACTGCAATGACTGGTGGTATTCCCACGAGGTGCCTCCAAATGGCCAAGTGACGGTGCCGAGCAAAACCCGACTAACTGAGTCAACATTATCGGGAATAGGCCTCAAGGGCAATATCTCCGCCCGAAAAGGCAGGAAAAGCTACAAACCGGGGTCTTCTCCTATTTCGCGCAGTGCATCGCGCAAAGCACCCCGCAACCGGCGCACGTGCTCAGCACTCAGGTGGGCTACCAGACCCGCGCCAGGCGACCCCACCTCTTCAGTAGTGAGCACCACTCGGGGCTCGGCGTCGTCGTAATCATCACAAATGGCCACTGCCCATGCAATGCGCATTGCATCGTCGTCACCTGCCGGAACATCGGCACTGGTCATGGGGTAATCGTCAATGGAACGTCGCATGTCACACAGCGTTTCACATTTTGAGCCACTTCTGCGTATCTCTTGTCAAGCACAATGTACGGGTGACTCTTCAGAACGTTCTTGGCATTGTTGCCTCCATCATGTCAATGCTGTTCATTTGGCCCCAAGTGATTCTTGTGTATCGCAGCAATACGGTGGAAGGCCTCTCGCCGATTGGCGCCCTGCAGGGCATCTGCGGTTCAACACTGTGGAGTGTTTACGGTTTGTCGCAAGGCGACGTTGCCGTGGGTGGGTCGAACTTCCTCATCGTCGTTGCAATAGCTCTGCCCGCGCGGGCAAAGGTGAAGCACGGAACACTTCCTGCTTCGCGCCTCTACGCCACCGTCTTTGCGGTTACTGCTTTTGCATTTATCTGTGTTTCGGTATCGC
>JAPKZV010000244.1 GCA_026393585.1 Actinomycetota bacterium | reverse complement strand
TTTGTAAGAACTTCAGTCTCGTCTGTTGGAAGGTCAAGCTGGTCTGGTGTGAGACCGAACATGCTGGTGAGTTTTGCAACTTCGTCGCCCAACTTACGGTTGATCTTGTAACGACCAACGCGGCTGAGGTCGTAGCGACGGTTTTCAAAGAATGCATTTTCGAAATATGCACGTGCGCTTTCCAAGGTTGGTGGTTCACCTGGGCGGGCACGCTTGTAAATTTCAACAAGTGCTTCATCGCGGGTTGGCGCAATGTTGCGCTCTTTTTCCCACTGTCCTTCAAGGAAATCGAAGTGTGCAACGAAACGGTCGAGGAAGCCTGGTGCGCCTTCTTCGTCGTAGCCAAGTGCACGCAAGATGGTGAAAACACCCAGGCGACGCTTACGAGCAACACGTGTTCCTGCAGTAACGTCTTTTCCTGGCTTTTGTTCAACGTCGAATTCGAGCCACTCACCGCGGTAAGGGTGGATTGTGCCCTTGACCAATTGGTGCTTCGACAAGTTACGCAAACGGAAACGCTCACCTGGTTCAAAAATAACGCCAGGAGAACGTACGAGCTGCGAAACAACGACGCGCTCTGTGCCGTTAATGATGAACGTGCCTTTTTCGGTCATCTTCGGGAAGTCACCCATGAAGACAACTTGTTCTTTAATTTCTCCGGTGTAACCGTTTAAGAAACGAGCACGAACAAAGATGCTCGATGCATAAGACATGTCGCGTTCGCGGCACTCTTCCATCGTGAACTTTGGTGGTGGGCAGAGGTCTTCATCGGTGGGGTCAAACTCGAGTTCGAGTTGAAGGTTTCCACTGAAGTCTTTGATCGGCGAAATGTCGGCAAATGCTTCTGCAAGACCTTGACGAACAAACCATTCAAAACTTTCGCGTTGGACGGCGATGAGATCGGGGATCTCTAAAGCTTCGCCAAGATTCGCAAATGAATACCGATCGCGGGACAACGATTGAGAGGCCACTATTTACTCCTGTTTGCAAGCGGTAGGGGATGAAATGTGCGCTGCGACAACATAGAAAATGATGACAAACAAAAGCACACGGCAACAGAGCAGGCTACCGCCACCCCACGCAAATGATCAAGGGTGGGCAAAAAATCGGGCGAATCTTGGCCAGAACCTCTGTGGAAGCTCCCGATTACCCGTCGGGGGGCAAGATAAGCCTGTTTGTGCCCCGAGTCAAGCATTTCCGACCTTTTCAGGCCAGAAAAAGCAAATACCCCGGGCTTGCGCCCGAGGTATTGCCACTCCGCCCGGCGACATGCCAGGAAAATATGAATTTTGGTCTTATTTGACTTCGACGCCTGCGCCAGCTTCTTCAAGCTTGGCTTTTGCCTTGGCGGCATCGTCTTTGCTGACCTTCTCGAGAACGGCCTTTGGTGCACCGTCAACGAGGTCTTTTGCTTCCTTCAAACCCAGGCTGGTGAGCTCGCGCACAACCTTGATGACCTGGATCTTCTGGGCGCCGCCATCTTTCAAGATGACGTCGAACTCGTCTTGCTCTTCTTCAGCAGCAGCTCCGCCGCCACCGGCGACTGCAGCAACTGCAACAGCTGCTGGAGCAGCTGCGGTCACGCCAAAGCGCTCTTCGAATGCATCGAGGAGTTCTTTGAGTTCAATAACGGTGAGGGCTGAAATGCCGTCGAGGATGTCTTCTTTGCTAAGAGCCATGTTGCTCTATCTCCTTGTGTAGATCTCCCGTGGGAGAAAACTGATTTTTTGGTTAAAAATGAATGAAAATGAATGAATTAAGCAGCTTTTTGGTCGACGAGCGCCTTCAAGCCGTACGCCATATTGCGAGGCAGTGCCTGCAAGAGACCTGCGGTCTTGACGAGCGGAGCCTGCAGGGCACCAGCGAACTGGGCCAGCAATACTTCGCGCGGTGGCAGATCTGCCAAAACGTCGAGATCTTTTTTCGACAATGTGGAGGTTCCCACCACACCGCCTTTGACGATGAGGAGTGGGTTTGCCTTGGCTTGTTCGCGAAGTGCTTTTGCTGCAGCTGCAGCGTCGCCCTTCACAAAAACAATGGCCGATGGGCCCACCAGCATTGATTCGAGGCCTTCGTAGCCTGCTTCACGAGCGGCAAAACGAGCCAATGTGTTTTTGTACACCTTGTACTCGGCACCGGACTTGCGCAGTTCACGACGTAGTTGAGCAAGTGCAGCCACGGTCATTCCTCGGTACTCGGTCACGATGGCTGCATCGGATGCTGCCAACTTTTCCCGAACTTCGGACACCACGGCGACTTTCTTGGAACGGATGCTTGTAGAAGTCATTTTCACCTCCTTATTTTTCTCTCGGACACGACTCGGCTTGCGCTCTATCGTGTGTGTGGTCGCACGGCGCCCGCAATTGCGAACGCCCTTTGAACACACCACGAGATCGCAAGATCTGTGGTTCTGTGTCCGAAAGTTGTCCGCCTCTTCTGGCAGAGCCCAATTGCTGCTCTCTTAATTGTGCTTGCGCACAAGCCAGATGTCTTTGGCGAGTAACCGAACGGTGATGTAGATGTGTGACGCTATCGGCAAATGCCGAATTGCAAACTTTTTATGCTTCTGGCTTCAAACGGTTGGTATCGATCTTCACGCCAGGACCCATGGTGCTGGCAATGACGATCTTGCGCAAATACTTGCCTTTTGATGCTGCTGGCTTGGCGCGCTGAATTTCGTCGAGCACGGCAAGAAGGTTGTTGGCGAGATCGGCGGCGGAGAAGCTTGCCTTACCGATCGGAACGTGCACGTTGCCGTAACGGTCTGTGCGGTATTCCACCTTGCCGCCTTTGAATTCACTCACAGCACGACCAACATCTTGGGTCACTGTGCCGGTCTTGGGGTTTGGCATGAGACCACGTGGTCCGAGCACACGACCCAAGCGACCAACGAGTGGCATCATGTCGGGGGTGGCAATGGCCAAGTCGAAGTCCATGTTGCCTTTTTCAATTTCAGCAGCAAGTTCATCGGCGCCAACGAGTTCAGCGCCAGCATCGCGTGCGGCTTGAGCGGCATCGCCAGCTGCGAACACAGCAATACGTACGGTCTTACCAGTACCTGATGGCAACGCAACGGTGCCGCGAATCATTTGCTCTGCTTTACGCGGGTCAACACCCAAACGCACGGCAACTTCAACGCTCTCGTCGAATTTTGCCTTTGCAGATTTCTTCACGATCTCTGCAGCCTCTAATGGGCTGAACAGTTCTTCGCGATCGTACGCAGCAATTGCAGCCTTGTACTTTTTTCCTAAGCTTCCTTTAACTGGCATAAAGCCTCCCTCATATGTTGGGTTGCCAAGCGAGGTTGTCTTGGTCGAACCGGTGTGAATGTATTACTTAAACGATTTTCAAACCCATTGAACGCGCGGTACCACGAACCTGCATTTTTGCAGCTTCAAGGTCGTACGCATTGAGGTCTGGCATTTTGATTTTGGCGACTTCTTCAATGTCTGTTTCTGTCACCGTTCCTGCAACTGCTTTACCAGGAGTTGACGAGGCCTTTTCGATACCAGCTTTTTGACGCAACAACACCGGTGTTGGTGGTGTCTTCAAAACGAAGGTGAACGAACGATCTTCAAAGATGCTGATCTCGACAGGAATAATGGTTCCTGCTTGAGCTTCGGTTGCAGCGTTGTACTGCTTCACGAAGTCCATGATGGCGATGCCGTGGGGTCCGAGTGCGGTACCCACTGGTGGCGCAGGTGTTGCTTTTCCTGCGGGGATCTGAATCTTTACGATTGCTGCAAGTTTCTTTTTTGCCATGACTGTGTTTCCTTATTGGCCTTCTACTGTGAGTTCCGCTATTTAGAGTTTCGCTACTTGACTGAAATCCATCTCGACGATGGTTTCGCGGCCAAAGATATTGACGAGAACTTTCAACTTCATATGATCGACGTTGATGTCGTCGATGACGCCAGTGAAGTCGGCAAATGGGCCTTCCTTCACGCGTACGCTCTCGCCGACTTCGTGTTCGAGTTTTGGTGACTTGCGCTTTGGCGCAGCCTTGCCGTCGCCCTTTGCCGAGAGGAAGGTTTCCACTTCACGTCGCGACAATGGTGTTGGCTTTTGACCTTTGTGACTCTGCCCTACGAAACCCGTAATGCCGGGAGTGTTGCGAATGCAGAACCATGATTCATCGTCCATTTCGCAACGCACCAACAAATAGCCGGGGAACACTTTGCGCTGGACAATTTGCTTTTGACCTTTTTTGAACTCCACTGCGTCTTCCATAGGAATGACGACTTCATAGATGCGGTGTTCCATTTGCATTGACGAAATGCGTGACTTCAAGTTGAGTTCAACTTTTTTCTCGTAACCAGACTGTGAGTGAACGACGTACCACTGCCCTGGCTTAGAAAAAATTGATTCCACTTCAGCTTCGTCATCAACATCGCTGTCGGCTTCGCTTGTGGTGAGGTCGAACGATGCATCGACAACTTCTGTTGCTACTGCATCGTCAAGGACGTCGCCTTCAGACGACTTACCCATATTGAGAAGAAAATTATCGCTCATGAAAAATTCCTACTAGTCCTTGTAAAGCCAGCTGGAGAAGAAACCGAATAATGCATCGAGTCCGCCAACGATGGAGGTGAATATCACTACGGTAACGAGCACAACAATGGAGTACTTGCGCACTTCTGGCCAAGTAGGCCATGCAACCTTGCGCATCTCTTCACGCACTTCACGTAAATAGGTGATGGGGCTGGTGCGCTCTTTGTTGACATTTTTGCTTTGACCCGTACGAGCAGCACGAACCGGGACACCCTGATCATTCAGGGCGCCCTGGCGCTTCATTGCGCGCTTTTGTTCTCGGTTGAGGTCTTGAGTCGACATTGTTTTTGTTCTGTCTTTTCGTTATTGATTCAATTGGTCTTTTGCAGGGCAGGAGGGATTTGAACCCCCGACCATCGGTTTTGGAGACCGGCGCTCTACCAGCTGAGCTACTGCCCTAATGAAGGGGTCAGGCTATCAGTGGCCTAACGAGTCTCCTTATGGTTGGTATGACGACGATCGCGGGCGCAGTATTTCTTCATTTCTAGGCGCTCACGGTCATTTACCTTGGACTTCATGGTGATGTAGTTACGCTCTTTGCACTCTGTGCACTCGAGAGTAATTTTCACCCGCTTCTCGCTCTTTGCCATAACTGGCCCCTTACTTTGAGATTTTCTCTATTAATTCAATATGGACTGTGGATTACTTCAGGATCTTTGTGACTCGACCAGCACCAACAGTACGGCCACCCTCACGAATAGCGAAACGCAAACCCTCATCCATAGCAATGGGCTTACCCAGCTCCACCGTCATATTCACATTGTCACCAGGCATCACCATTTC
>JAPKZV010000135.1 GCA_026393585.1 Actinomycetota bacterium | reverse complement strand
TTCCCTTCGTGTGCGGCGCAACCAACCTTGGCGAAGCTCTTCGACGCATCAGCGAAGGTGCATGCATGATTCGCTCTAAAGGCGAAGCAGGAACAGGAAACATTGTTGAAGCAGTGCGACACCTGCGCAGCATCATCGGCGACATTCGACGCATTACGCAGGCAGATTCCGCAGAACTATTCGATTGGGCAAAGAAACTGCAAGCTCCGTTGCCATTGGTGCAAGAAGTTGCAGAGCTTGGTTGGCTTCCTGTGCCGATGTTCTGTGCCGGTGGTATTGCAACACCAGCCGATGCGGCTTTGGCAATGCAATTAGGTGCTGAAGCAGTATTTGTTGGCTCAGGTATTTTCAAGAGCGATGATCCTGCTCCTCGTGCACGCGCCATTGTTGAGGCAACAACTCATTTCCGTGACGCAAGTATTTTGGCAAAGGTGAGCCGTGGCTTGGGCGCGCCAATGACGGGTATTGCAATGGATGAAATCAATCAGCGCTACGCAGAGCGTGGTTGGTGACCTCCAGCCGAGGTCCATGTAGCTCATGCCAACCATCGGAGTATTAGCTCTCCAAGGTGCCTTTAATGCTCACGCACAAGCACTGAGGCAACTCAACGCTGACGTGCGTGAAATTCGATTGCCGCAAGATCTCGATGGGGTTGATGGCGTAGTGCTGCCGGGTGGTGAAAGCACCACAATGTCACAGTTGCTCTTGTCGAGTGGCGTGTTTGATGTTCTCACCCAGCGCATTGCAGACGGGCTACCTGCACTCGGAACGTGTGCTGGTCTCATACTTCTTGCCAAGCAAGTACTCGATGCGCGACCCGATCAAGTGAGTTGCTCGGTTCTCAACGTCACGGTGCGGCGCAATGGGTACGGGCGTCAAATCGATAGTTTTGAAGCAGACATTGCTATAACAGGGCTCGAAACTCCTTTTACTGCAGTGTTCATCCGCGCCCCCATTATTGAAGAGGTGGGCAATGGAGTCGAAATTCTTGCTATGCACGATGGCGCGCCTGTGGCTGTAGCTTCGCAAAATGTCCTCGCAGCGTCATTTCACCCTGAACTCACCAGTGATGTGCGGTTTCATGAGCTTTTTCTCCATATGATTTCGTCAGGTAGCACCGCCCGCGGCGCTCGGTAATTAGTACTTCTACAAGGGCAGGAAATATGTCAGGCCATTCCAAATGGGCAACGATCAAACACAAAAAGGCTGCTGTCGATAAGAAGCGTGGAAAGCTTTTTGCCAAGCTCGCGCGACAAATTGAAGTTGCTGCTCGCGAAGGTGGCGGTGATGCTGAAACGAATGCAGCACTGCGAACTGTGGTGTTGAAAGCAAAAGCTGGCCAGATGACCAACGACGCTATTGACCGTGCAATTAAGCGCGGCAGCGGCGAAGCAACTGGTGCAAACTACGAGTCCATTACTTATGAAGGTTACGCCCCAGGCGGAGTAGCAATGTTGGTTGACGTACTCACCGACAATCGCAATCGCACTGCTTCAGACGTGCGCCTTGCCTTTTCTAAATTTGGCGGTTCCATGGCTGAGCCCGGAGCGGTTGGTTGGCAGTTTTCGCGCAGGGGCGTCATCATCGTCGATGGCTCTGCAGCCGAAGACGATGTCATGACCGTTGCGCTTGAATCTGGCGCTGACGACATTGAACGCGATGGAGACGTTTGGCGTGTAACAACTGAGCCATCGGCAATGTGGAATGCGAAAGCAGCTTTAGAAGCAGCAAAGTTCACGGTGCTCGATGCGGAAAGCACCATGGTGTCCGATACCTCAATTCCGGTCTCTGATATTGAAGATGCGCGCAAAGTGCTGCGCATTATGGACATGTTGGAAGACAACGACGATGTACAAGATGTTTATTCAAATTTCGATATTGCAGAAGAGATCATGGCGGAGATGGATCAATGAGTATTTCAGTAGGCGACCAAGCACCCGATTTTTCTCTTCCAGGAACGGGTAATCAGAACTTCTCATTGTCTGCATATAAAGGCAAAACAGTTGTTCTCGTTTTCTACCCTGGTGACAACACCCCGGTGTGCACGAAACAGTTGGTGTGCTACAACAATGAACTTGCGCAGTTCAGCGAATTAGATGCACAGGTTCTTGCGGTCTCAGGTCAAGATCTCGAGAGCCATGAAAAATTTGCGGCACAACATGGTTTCCAGTTTCCGCTATTGGCCGATACGGAAAAAGCAGTTGCCCGCGCTTATGGAACCTTGGGACCACTAGGAATCCCGCGTCGTAGCATTTTTGTGATCGACGCTTCAGGTGTTGTGCGCTATGTCCATCGGGCCCTTGTGGGAGTTACCTTTCGACCGGTCGATGAACTGATTGGCGCAATTTCTGCCGCAAATGCTTAACTTCGCCAACCTCTTTGGCTACAATCAAACGTATGTTCGTACCAGAAAAGGCAATCCAGGCGTCGCCTGTTGTCTTGGGCATCGATCCGGGCCTCACTCGCTGCGGTTATGCGGTCTTGCGTCGCACCACAGGTGGGCAACACGAAGCCGAGGCCTTAGCTCTTGGGGTCATTCGTACTGAACCTGGCGAGCACCTCGCAAATCGTCTTGCTCAGGTGCATGAAGACATCACCGACTTGCTTGCTGAATTCTCGCCAGATGCTGTTGTTATTGAACAGGTCTTTCTTCATCACAACGTACGTACGGCAATGAGCGTTGCTCAGGTCAGCGGTGTGGTGTTATCGCTCGCTGCACTGGCAGGTTGCGCTGTAGCACAGTACACGCCAACGCAGGTCAAAGGGGCTGTCGCGGGTTGGGGCCAAGCCGATAAAACGCAAATTCAAAAGATGGTGAAGGCTCGCCTCGGTTTAGCTTCGTTGCCACAACCAGCCGACGCCGCCGACGCAGCTGCACTGGCTCTGTGTCACCTCGCCATGTCGCCAGCACTAACAGGGGCCAACGCTCGTATCTCTCGCAGAGTTGCATCATGATTGGCTCATTGCGCGGAACAGTGCTCGAGCGCAATGCTCCTACACATGTGCTTGTTGAAGTTGCCGGTGTGGGCTACATCGTTGCAGTCACGCCACGAGTGTTCGGTGAACTTGAACCCACCACGGCATGTTTTTTATACATTCATCATCAAGTTCGTGAAGATGCTCAAACCTTGTTCGGTTTTCTCACGCGAGAAGAGCGCGACAGCTTTCAAATTCTCATTGCGGCTCATGGTGTGGGGCCAGCCATGGCAATGGCAATTTTGGCCACTCATTCCCCTAAGGGCCTACAGAATATCGTTATTACCTCCGACCTTGCAGCGCTCACAATGGTTCCCGGAGTCGGCAAGAAAACTGCCGAACGTTTGTTAGTTGAATTGCGCGGAAAGTTCGACATGCTCGACTTGCCAAGTATCAGCGGAGCAGAGTCGCAAGGCTCTTCGTCGCTCGGAGATCTCCGAGAGGCTCTGGTTGGTTTGGGTTACGACAACGAGGAAATTCGCTCTGTGCTATCTGAATTAAACCCAGCAACCGATGCAACGTTGGAAAAAGTACTGCGCGATGCCTTGCAAATTCTCGGAGCTCGCCGTGCGTGATGAATTTGTAGATCCAAATATTCTCACGCCGCATCACACTGAGCGTGAGGTAGAAATCGAGAGCGAAGAGTCGGGTCTGCGCCCGCGTCTTCTCGACGACTTTGTGGGTCAGCGAGAACTCAAAGAACATTTACGTATTGTGCTCACTGCTGCACGTCAGCGTTCGCAAGCAGCCGATCACGTTCTTCTCGCAGGTCCTCCAGGGCTCGGGAAGACAACAATGGCATGCATCATTGCTGAAGAGATGGGTGCAAAATTGCATATCACTTCTGGTCCGGCACTCGAACGTGCTGGTGACCTTGCTGCCATTCTCACCAAACTCGGGGAACACGACGTGTTGTTCATCGACGAAATTCACCGCCTGTCGCGCTCTGTTGAAGAAATCATGTACCCGGCAATGGAAGATTTCCAAATCGACATCGTTGTAGGGAAAGGCCCCGCAGCATCATCTATTCGATTGTCGCTTCCACCATTTACTTTGGTTGGGGCAACCACTCGTACCGGAATGATTACCGGCCCTTTGCGCGATCGTTTTGGCTTGGTCAGCCGACTCGACTTCTATGACGAAGAAGAACTCACCGCAATCGTTTTGCGCGCGGCTCGCATTTTGAATATCACCATCGATGCCAACGGTGCAGCACAAATTGCGCGGCGGAGTCGAGGAACTCCACGTATTGCAAACCGACTACTTCGTCGTGTGCGCGATTATGCAGAAGTGAATCATCCAACACCTTCTGGTGAAGGAAATATTGACGCCGGCATTGCTGCCGATGCGCTCGTTTTGTTCGGAGTCGATGCACGTGGGCTCGACAAGGTTGACCGCGCCATTCTTTCTGCATTATGCAAGCAATTCGGTGGAGGTCCAGTGGGGCTCACCACGTTGGCAATCAGTGTGAGTGAACAACCAGAAACAGTGGAAGATGTTTACGAGCCATTCCTCATTCAGCAGGGCTTTTTGTCGCGCACTCCGCGCGGCCGTATTGCGATGCCGGCAGCTTTTGAGCATCTTCATATGACGCCGCCAGAACGCATTCCCTCGTAGTCTTGAACGGTGAATCTCGCCGATATCGACTACAACTTGCCCGAGCACTTTATTGCGCAAGTTCCCATGGAGCCACGCGATGCTGCGCGCTTGTTGGTATATGTAAATGGGGTAGTCGAGCATAAAAAGGTCAGCGATATCACCGACTTTTTGCAAGCAGGCGATGTTCTCGTCGTGAATGAAACCAGAGTGTTGCCAAGCCGCCTTTCTCTCGTGCGCAGTACCGGTGGTCGGGTCGAAGTGCTTCTGCTCGAGCCCTTGCAAGAAGATGACAGCGAGTGGGAAGCACTTATTCGCCCTGGGCGCAAAATGCGAGTAGGTGAAATCCTTGCGACAGCAGTTGGCGACGAATTTGCCGAGGTGCTGGGGCGGTCGGCAGTTGGCGATACTTTCCGTATTCGAATATGTGCTGGATCCACTTCGGGCGAGCGCAGGGCTGCAATAGAAGCGGTGGGGTCTTTGCCGTTGCCTCCATACATCACGACCACGTTGGAAGATCTCGAGCGCTATCAAACTGTTTACGCCCATGAAGCGAAGTCGTCGGCTGCACCGACTGCTGGCTTGCATTTCACCTCTGCATTACTTGAGAAGATTGAGAAAATGGGAGTCGTCATCGCAAAGGTAGAACTCGTTGTCGGTCTCGACACCTTTAAGCCAGTTGATGAGGAAAATCCGCTTAACCATGTCATCCACTCCGAGTGGTACAACGTTCCCGAAGAAACGATGCAACTAGTGAACAATGCACAGCGCGTTGTTGCCGTGGGTACAACTTCAGTGCGTGCGCTTGAATCGGTGGCAGTTGCCGGAGAACTCACGGGTCGAACACGGCTCTTCATTACGCCTGGATACTCATGGAAGTATGTCGACATCATGATGACAAACTTCCATATGCCAAGAACAACGCTGCTGCTCATGGTGCAGGCGTTCATCGGTGAAAAGTGGCGAGATCTTTATGCTGAAGCGCAACACGAGAACTATCGCTTTCTCTCTTTTGGCGATGCCATGCTTCTTGCGCGGTTAGACAACTCAACAACGGAAAGTGACCTCTAGTGCATCCAGTTTCATTTGAAGTGCAGGCAACAGAGGGCACAGCGCGTGCTGGCCTGGCAACCACTGCTCACGGCACCTATACAACTC
>JAPKZV010000154.1 GCA_026393585.1 Actinomycetota bacterium | reverse complement strand
CAGAAAATCGATTTCCCATACAACACATATCTGTACAAAGGTTTACCGCCAACGCCCATTGCGCAGCCGGGTCGCGCTTCAATACGTGCTGCTTTGAACCCTTCTCCCAACCCATCGGCTGGAGACCCCATTTGTGTCGGGCTCAAGGCAAATGAAAAATGTGAATATTTGTATTACGTCATTGCCGACAAAGAAGGCGGTCACGTTTTTGCTGCAACATTCGCCCAGCACGAGGCAAATATTGTCAAGGCAAAACAGGCAGGTGTGATGTGAGCCGAGGAGAAAGTGCACTGAGTTTGCATCACTCAGCGCGTGTTGCGTGTGTGCTCGGACAACCAGTTGCGCACAGCCTGTCTCCGGCAATTCATAACGATTGTTTTGAAGACCTTGGTGTGAATGCGAAATATTTCTCTTGTGACGTGTCACCCAAGAATCTGAAAAGTGTGGTCCGTAGTCTGCAGTCGCAAAACTTCCTTGGTGCCTCAGTCACCATGCCGCACAAAGAGGCAGCTCTCTCGCTTTGTGACACTGTTTCACCTCGTGCTCGGGCGTTGACATCGGTGAATACGTTGATCCCTCAAAGTGATGGGAGTTTGCATGGCGACTCCACCGACGGCGCTGGTTGCGTAGGGGCGCTTGAACATCATGGAGTGCAGCTGAATGGGAAGTCGGTCATCGTTCTTGGTGCCGGAGCCACAGCGCGGGCGTGTATTGAGGCTTTTTCACACACCGGAGCCTCGCGTATTGGTGTATTGAATCGTTCTGAAGATCGTGCACAGCAGGCAACTCAACTTGCTGGCGGAAAGGGTTATGTTGCGCAACTCTCCGATGTTCCTGAGGCAGATGTCATTGTGCACACCACGCCCGTCGGTATGAAGCAAAGTGTTCCGGGGGGCGAGTCGCCACTTCCCAGCGGTGTGCTGAGAGCACATCATGTCGTTCTTGACGCCGTCTATCAGCCGCTAGAGACTCAATTGCTTCTCGATGCTCGCAGCAGTGGGGCGCAGGCCATTGATGGCCTGTGGATGCTCGTTTACCAGGCAAAGGCACAACAATTGCTATGGACTGGCGCGAATCCCGACCCATTACGCATGCGATTTGCCGCAGAGCGCGAACTCGCTAGACGGGGCAGATAACCTCTCAAGCGATGTTGCGCTATCTCACTGCCGGTGAATCTCATGGTCAAGCCCTCGTAGTTATTGTGGAAGGGCTTCCTGCAGGGTTGCCCGTCACGATGGAAGACATTCAAGAAGAAATGGGACGACGTCGCTTAGGTTTTGGTCGAGGACCACGTCAACGCTTTGAAGTCGATGAAATTTTGCTCCTTGGTGGCATACGCCATGGGCGTACCCTTGGCTCTCCGGTTGCTATTCAAATTCAAAACACTGAATGGTTCCGTAGCGATAAATGGCATGAAGAAATGTCTCCCGCGCCAGGTGAGACGAAAGATCCACTCACGCAACCTCGCCCAGGTCATGCCGATCTTGCGGGAATGCAAAAATATGGTTTTACCGATGCTCGCGATGTGCTCGAACGAGCAAGTGCCCGTGAAACTGCAGCTCGTGTCGCTGCAGGTGCTCTCGCCAAACTTCTCTTGCGATCCATCGGCATTGAAGTTCTTTCCCATGTCATTCAAATGGGCGACGTGCGCGCCCCATCTCAGGTACGCCCCACAATGTCCGACCTTGCAGCAATCGACGAAAGCCCAGTGCGCTGTTTCGATACGTCAGTTGAAGCGCGCATGGTGACTGCAATTGAAGATGCTGCTCGTGAAGGCGACAGTCTCGGTGGAGTAGTTGAAGTTCTTGCTTATGGCGTGCCAGTTGGTCTTGGCAGCCATGTGCATTGGGATCGCAAAATCGATTCCATGTTGGCCCAAGCTGTCATGAGTATTCAGGCAGTCAAAGGTGTGGAAATTGGCGATGGTTTTGAAGTTGCAGGTCGAAGGGGCAGTCAGGCTCACGATGCAATTGAATGGGATGCGCAAAACGGTGTGTACCACCGTCTCTCGGCATTAGCCGGTGGCACTGAAGGTGGAATGACGACCGGCGAAATGGTTGTGGTGCGTGCTGCAATGAAGCCGTTAGCAACGTTAAACAGGCCAACTCTGCAAACTGTCGATACTGTTACCAAAGAAAATACGGTGAGTTTCAAAGAGCGAACCGACGTTACTGCGGTCCCCGCTATGGGTGTCGTCGCAGAAACCATGGTTGCTTTAGTCCTCGCAGTAGAAGCACAAAGGAAATTCGGTGGTGACTCCGTTGCGGAATTCCAAAGGAATCATCGGTCTTTCATTGAGTCGTTGTGATTAGTGCACCTCGTCCGGTGCATCATGTAGTTCTTATTGGCCTCATGGGCACTGGAAAAAGCACAGTTGGGCGCGTTTTAGCAAAAGAATTAGATCGTGACTTCGTCGATACCGATGCAGCCATTGAGCGAGATACTCAAAAAGATATTGCTCATATTTTTGCTGAAGAAGGTGAAGAGTTTTTCCGCTTACAAGAATCAATCAAACTTACAGAACTCTTGAGCGAAGATCATCCCCTTGTCATTTCCACAGGCGGTGGAATTCTCGAATCTGAGAAGTGTCGAACACTTCTGGCAGAAAAAAAGAGTGAGGGCCTGCTTGTTGTGTGGCTGCAGGCGTCTGTCGACACCATGCTCGAGCGCACCGCCCGTTCCCAAAATAGGCCGCTCTTGGCACAGGCGAGTGGAAAAGGCGCACGAGAAGATGTTTTGAAGTCGCTGATGACGCGAAGGAATCCTTGGTACAAAGCCGCTGCCGATATGGAAATTTCCACCGACACAATGTCGATTCAACGTATTGTGAGAACCGTGATGTCTACTATCAATCATTCAGCGTCGTGAGTACCCAATGAGCCTGAATTCTTTGCCCCCAGTTCAAGAGGTAGCCGTACCGCTGGGAGAACGTTCCTACAGTGTCTTCGTAGGGAAGGGTGCGGTCTCGCACATCCACCGACTTTTGCCAGCTTCGGCTAAGCGGGCGGTCGTAGTGACGCAGTCGGGTATTGCCACTATTCCCGATTTAGAAATCCCTACGCTCACCATTCACATTCCTGCTGGTGAGGAACATAAGTCTCTATCAACCATCGAAGATCTGTGTCGTCAATTTGCACAGTTCGGCCTCACGCGTAACGACGTTGTCATTGGCGTAGGCGGTGGGTTGGTCACCGACGTAGCCGGGTTTGCGGCGTCTGCTTATCATCGCGGTACAGCGGTGGTGCATGTGGCAACCACGCTCTTGGCAATGGTCGATGCGGCTATCGGTGGCAAGACGGGCGTCAACCTTCCAGAAGGTAAAAACCTTGTGGGCGCATTTTGGCAACCCAGTGGAGTCATCTGCGATACCAATTATTTAGACACTTTGCCCGAAAGAGAATTGCGGTGCGGCTGGGGAGAAGTGGCAAAGTACCACTTTCTCACTGGTGACGACATGCTCGCCCTTGCCGTTGAACAACGCATTGCGCTCTGCGTCAAAATTAAGGCCGACATTGTTGCGGCCGATGAGCGCGAAGGCGGCGTTAGGGCGTTATTGAACTATGGCCACACATTTGGCCACGCAATTGAAACCACCACACATCACCAATATGCCCATGGTGAAGCGGTGGCCATTGGCTTGCTCTGTGCGGCTCATCTTGCTCATGTCTTGGGTCGCATCGATAGCGCAAGAGTCGAGCATCATTACAACGTCATCCAAACATATGGCTTGCAGGCTTCCTTGCCGAGCACCATGAGTGCACAAGAGTGGTTAGAGGTAATGGCTCGAGACAAAAAGGCTCTCGACGGCCTCACCTTTATTCTCGATGGGCCAAATGGCTTAGAAACGGTCTCGCCAGTTGCGCAAGAGTCGGTTGTTGAGGCCCTTAATCGCATGGCCAACAAGTCGTAACGAGGTACTCTGCACTATGGCTCTTGAAAAGAATGTGAAGTCGGTGCTTTTGTTGCACGGCCCCAACCTGCAGCTATTGGGTTCGCGTGAGCCAGAAATCTACCGGGAATCATGGCGCCACGTGAGCGTGGTTGCTCCGTTGGCAATTGGCACCATCGCAGGTTTTGGGGCCGCAGGTTATGAGTTGGCCGTAGCTGGCTTGTCTCACTATTTCCAGTCTCAGCACTAATGCCTGCGAAAGCCCTGTCGCCAATAGATGTTTCTCAGCGCATTGGTGCAGTGCGTGAGTTACTCACTCACGCCGACTCGCCGTTGCCTTGTGTATCTCTTCTTGTTACTTCTGCTGTCAACATTCGTTGGCTCACAGGATTCACTGGCTCTGCTGGCATGTTGTTGATGTCCGTACAACATGAAGCGCCGTCGTATCTCATTACTGATGGTCGCTACATTGCTCAGGCAGAACAGCAATTACGCATGAGTCAATCTCGAGTGGAGATTATTGAGAAGCGGTCATTGAAAGATCAATTGCAGTTTGTGGTGGGCGAAATACTCGAGAACCATGAATCGGCGAGTGCGGTCTGTTTGGGTATCGAGTCTCATGACGTCTCTGTTGAACTATTGCAACAACTTGAATCTGAAGTGGCATCGCATGGATCCCAGACTCAGAAACTCACATGGAAAGCAATTCAAGAAGTTTTCATAGACCTACGCAGAAGCAAAACGCCAGCAGAGTTAGAACGCATTACCTTGGCCGCATCAATCGCCGACTCAGCTCTTCAGTCTGTTGCACACATGTTGGTTCCAGGAATTTCCGAGGAACAGTTTTGTCTGCATCTCGATCATGCAATGCGGGAAATGGGAGCACAAGATGTGAGCTTTCCGAGCATCGTTGCCTTTGGTGAGAACTCTGCGCTTCCGCATCATCGTCCTAGTCGAAAAGTGCTCAATCACGATGAAGTAGTAGTCATTGATTTTGGCGCACTGGTCGATGGATATCACTCCGATATGACTCGTTCGTTTGTGTGTACCGATGGATCCACATCCCGTGGGAAGGACCTCATGGCTCGTTTCGACGCCGTGAAGTTGGCTTGCGAGGAAGGGGGAAAACTTGTTGCTCCGGGCGCATTGGCTGCAAGCATCGATGCCCGTTGTCGTGAAGTGCTGGCGCAAGCTGGGCTAGAAAATGAACTAAATCACGGTGTTGGTCATGGGGTGGGGCTGCTCATTCATGAAGCGCCTTGGATAAACCCACGATCTTTAGACGTTCTTTGCGAGAATGACGTGGTGACTGTAGAGCCTGGGGCGTATCGTATGGGGCTTGGAGGTGTGCGCGTGGAAGATCTTTTCATTGTTTCCTCGTCAGGCCACATCAACATATCTCGTAGCCCAAAAACACCGTATTCAACACTGAACGTATAGGAAACTTATGCCTGCAATTAGCACGAACGATTTCAAAAACGGCATCACCCTTGAACTCGACAACGGTCTTTTCACTGTTGTGGAATTCCAGCACGTGAAGCCAGGAAAAGGTGGCGCATTTGTGCGCACCAAGTTGCGTAACGTGCGCAACGGCAACTTGCTCGAAAAAACATTCAACGCAGGTATCAAGGTTTAGCAGGCCATTATCGATAAGCTCGACATGCATTTCCTGTACAAAGACGGTGAAGAATTCGTGTTTATGGACACCGATTCCTACGACCAAACAAATGTGGGCCCAGTTTCTCTCGGCGACGCAGTTGACTATCTCATCGAATCGGCAGTGGTCATCATCGCTTTCCACGGAACAGAAATTGTTGGTGTAGAAATGCCCGCTTCACTAGAACTGCTCATTGCAGAAACCGACCCAGGCGTGCAAGGCGACCGTGTATCGGGCGCTCGTAAGCCAGCAACTCTGCAAACTGGTAAAACAATTCAAGTGCCTCTTTTCATTAACCCTGGTGACAAGGTAAAAGTCGACACCCGCAGCGGCGAATACATCACGCGCGTTTAAATGAAAAACGCATCCCCGAAAGGGAACTTCGCACCCGGTCATGCTTCAGATGCCCGTGAACAGGCTCTCATTTTGCTTTACGAGGCCGAATCGCGCTCACTTTCAGTACCTGAGGTGGTGCGAGAGCAAGTTGTGGTGCCTCACAGCGCAGCAATTGCTCTTGCCCTCGGAGTGGAAGAAGCGCAAGTTACCTATGACGAGATGATCTCTTCGCGGGCCAAAGGTTGGCGCCTCGAGCGGATGCCCATGATCGACCGCGCAGTATTGCGCTTGGCCCTGCACGAACTGCGGGAATTCCCCGATGTGCCCACCGCAGTGGTGATGAACGAGGCCATTGAGCTTGCCAAACGCTTTTCCACGGAAGACTCTGGGCGCTTTGTGAATGGAATTCTGTCGGCATTGCTCGATTCCGTTCGCCCAAATAGCAAATAACTGCTAACCTGAAAGTAATTCACCGTCAAACGGGTCCTGAGAGGCTCGAACGGAAGGCAATATGACGAATACAGAGAAGGCAGCCACTGTGCTGACCAGTAGTGATGTGCAGCGCGCGATACGCCGCATCGCTCACGAAATTATTGAACATGTTGCCTCAGTGGCCGGTTCTGCGGGTTCTTCAGAAAAAGTAGCCATCATGGGTCTCCAGCACGGAGGCGTGTGGCTAGCCGAAGCAATCCACTCCAACATTGTTGAAATACAGCCCGACACGCCCATTGTGCTCGGATCCATCGACGTCAGCATGTACCGAGACGACATTGGTTTGCGCCCTACTTTGGAAGTCGCCACATCGCATGTGCCCTGCAGTCTCGATGGGGTACTAGTGGTACTCGTTGACGATGTGCTGTTCACGGGGCGCACAGTACGTGCAGCGCTCGATGCTCTCATCGAATTCGGTCGACCACGAGCAGTGCGTCTTGCGGTCATGGTCGACCGTGGGCATCGCGAATTGCCCATACGACCCGATTTTGTGGGAAAGAACATCCCAACTCATGTTTCTGATGAAGTGCTTGTGCAGCTGTCGGGTGTGGAAGTTTTCCCAGGAGCACACGCATGAAGCATCTCTTGTCGATGGACGACCTGTCGCTTGGCGAACTGCAGCATCTGCTGTCGCTTGCCGACGAAATGAGCGAAATCCAAAAGCGTGCTCAGCCCAAAGTTCCTGCTCTGCGTAACAAAACAGTGGCGAGTCTCTTCTTTGAGGACAGTACGCGTACCCGTTTGTCATTTGAAACAGCCGCTAAGCGTTTGTCGGCCGACACCATGACCTTTAGCGCAGCATCGTCAAGCGTCAACAAGGGCGAAAGCTTGCGCGACACAGTAGAAACTCTGTCGGCGATGGGTGTCGACGCATTCGTGGTACGTCATAAAACTGCAGGTTTGCCACTAGCGATGACGCAGTGGACAGATGCCCACATTGTGAATGCTGGTGATGGGGCGCATCAGCACCCCACGCAAGCCTTGCTCGATGCATTTACGCTCACTCGCGCTTTGGAATTGGGCAACTCTCTTGCGGGAGTGCGTATAGCGATGGTGGGCGACATTCGCCATAGCCGCGTTGCGCGCAGCACGGTACGGGCATTTGTTCTGCTCGGCGCCAAAGTCACACTCGTTGCTCCAGCGTCGCTCTTACCACCTTCGCTCATTTATAGCGATACGGCCGAAACGCGCCACGAATGGCCGGTGTCCACTTCGCATGATCTCGATGAAGTTCTCGGTGAGGTTGACGTTGTGTACCTCTTGCGGATGCAGCACGAACGTATGAATGCTGCGTTCATTTCTTCAGTAGGCGAGTACGCACTGCATTTTGGTCTCACGCCACAAAGGTTGGCGAAACTTCCTCACAGTTTCAAGTTGATGCACCCCGGTCCGATGAACCATGGGGTGGAAATCGGTGTCGACCCAGCGCTGGTTCCTGGGTCGCTCATCACACAGCAGGTCACCAACGGAGTATCTGTTCGCATGGCTGTATTGCTTTCACTACTTGGTCCAGCAGCCACGAGTGAAATGACGAAAGAAGAGAAAAATGTCTAGTAACAAATCGATTCTCATTATTGGTGGAACAGTGGTCAATGTTTCGGGCGAAGTGCTTGCCGACGTGATGATTGATCAAGGTGTTGTGCAAGAGGTCGGCCCCAATATCTCTGCGAAATATGCCGCCGAGAATGAAGGAGGTCCACGACGTATCGATGCCACTTCCTGTGTTGTTACCTCTGCATTTGTCGACCTGCATACCCACTTGCGTGAAAATGGCCGTGTAGAATCAGAAACAATCGAGAAAGGGTCCCGTGCAGCAGTGCTAGGCGGCTACGGAGCTGTTGTGGCCATGCCAAATACCGAGCCGGCTCAAGATTCGGTTGCAGTGGTCGAGTTTGTTCGTATGCAAGGGGAGCGCGCAGGTTTAGTTGATGTCGTGCCTTCTGCGTGTATCACTGTGAATCGTGCTGGGTTGCAACTCAGCCCATTTCATTCCTTGGCTCAAAATGGAGTGACTTTGTACACCGACGATGGCAATGGGGTGCAAGACCCTGTCATCATGCGCCGCGCCATGGAGTACGCCAAAGAACTCAACATCACTCTGATGCAGCATTGCGAAGTCTCGCGACTCACCGAAGGTGCAGTAATGCATGAGGGCTGTTGCTCCTCTCACCTCGGTCTGCCAGGTTGGCCATCCATTGCAGAAGTTCTCATGCTGCAACGTGATCTCGAATTAGTGCGGGAAACTGGAGCGAAAATGCACTTTCTGCATCTTTCCACCGCACGCAGTGTTGAGCTCGTGCGGCAAGCAAAGAACGAAGGCTTGCCTGTCACGGCTGAAGTGACTCCGCATCACTTCTCTCTCACCGATGAAAAGTTGTCTGGGTTCAACACTGTGTTCAAGGTCAACCCACCACTACGCACCATGGAAGACGTTTAAGCTCTGCGTACAGGTATGCAAGACGGCACAATCGACGCCATCGCCACCGATCACGCTCCTCATGCAGCTCATCTGAAAGATCAAGATCTGCTTGCTGCTCCACCGGGAATGTTGGGGCTGCAAAGTGCGCTCGGTGTGGCATTGAAGTATTCGGGCTGCTCAGTGCAGCGAGTAATTGAATTGATGTCTTGGGCACCGGCTCGCATTGCTGGTCTCACTGCTCGCCAAGGAAATGCAGTCGCAGCTGGCAACATCGCAAACCTCGTTGTATTCAACCCAGCGGCTGAATGGGAACAATCTCTCGAGCAGATCGTGAGCAAAAGTCAAAACACCCCTTATCTCGGTCTCCCACTGCAAGGTCAAGTGCAGTGTGTTGTGCGAGATGGACAAGTCATAGTAGAAGCAGGAGTTATAACGAAATGAGCGCGCCGAACGGGTTTACAGATGGGCACCTTGTGCTTGCAAACGGCGAAGTTTTTGAAGGCGAAGTATTTGGTGCATTGCCAGAATCTGGTATCTCTGCTGGCGAAGTGGTATTCAACACTGCAATTACCGGATATCAAGAAATCATTACCGATCCTTCTTATGCCGGCCAGATCATTACCTTTACACAGCCTCACATAGGGAACTACGGAACAGTCGATTTAGATAATGAATCGGTGCGACCATTTGCTCGTGGAGTGGTCATGCGTCAAATGGCTCGTCGTCACAGCAACTGGCGAGCGCAAGACTCATTGCTGTCTTCGCTGCAGCGCTGGGGCATTCCCGCTATTGGCGGAATCGACACACGACGCCTCACCCGCATATTGCGTGACGCAGGTGCGATGAGTGGTTCTTTTGGAACTGCTGATCCGAAGGTTCTTTTGCAAGCTGCACAAAAGGAAAAAGGTACCGCTGGGGTAGACCTCGTTTCTCAAGTCACCACACAGTCGCCCTACGAAGTAGGGAATGGAAAATACAAAGTGGTGGCTTACGACTTTGGAATCAAGTCAACCATCGTGAATTGTCTTGCAGAAATTGCCACTGTACGAGTGGTGCCTGCGCATACCAGTGCCGACGAAGTGCTGCAGATGAAACCTGATGGTGTCTTTTTGTCTAATGGTCCTGGCGACCCCGAGATGGTGGGTACTGCCGTTCAGTCGATCAAAGATCTATTGGAAAAAGGCGTTCCCATTTTTGGCATCTGCCTTGGTCATCAGTTGCTGGCACGGGCCCTAGGTGCAAAAACCTACAAGCTGCCATTTGGTCATCATGGTGGCAATCACCCAGTCAAACGACTGGAAACAGGAACAGTTGAAATCACCAGTCAGAACCACAATTTTTGTGTCGATGAGAAATCTCTTGCTCAACTCATCGATGTCACACACATCAACCTCAACGATGAAACAAATGAGGGGATGAAGGTACGTGGCGCTAGGGCTTTCAGTGTTCAGTACCACCCCGAGGCGGGCCCCGGACCTCACGATTCTCGATATCTCTTTAACCAATTTGCCAATGTAATGGATGG
>JAPKZV010000087.1 GCA_026393585.1 Actinomycetota bacterium | reverse complement strand
GGGAATGAAGCACTTGAGATCCGCATAATGGCGGTCAAAAATTTGCACGAAGTTTTGAAAGTGCATCACAGTGAAATCACTCATAAAAACCTCCGTCGTGCAGCAGAGAATACAGGGCGAATGGTATACCAGTCTTGGGTTGGCCTTATTCTTCTCGAACCAAGCAAATTCGTTGGTCGCAAAACAAGTCTCTCAAGCGTGATTGACACCACCACGCAAATGGCTTACGCCTACCTCACCACCGAATAGGTGTTCCACATTTTTATTGATTCTTAGTAAGGCTCTTTCGCCAGGAAGAGAAACTCTTTACAGACCCTCCATGAGGCATCCTCAACCACGGGTACGGGTACACCTCCGCAAGGTTCTTGAATTTCTGAAATGAAGGAACTGGTGCAAACGTCACAGCAACTGGGTGGTCCATTGCGAATTCATACGGATCGCCAAGATAGACACGAACATCTCTTCGTGCAGACAAATCTTGAAGAGTTTGAAGATAGAAGGCAATTCGACGCGAACTCAGTTGAAGTTTTCGCAAGGCAGGCTCATTAAACACAAAAACAACGGGAAGTTCTAGATGTGCATTCAGCGCTGGGTCTGCATCACCGAGTGAATCAATGGTCAACAACACATACTCTGCATTTCTATTGAACTCTGGCACTATCGGGCCTCGAGTTGCAGCAAGGTCAGGGTCTATTTCAAGTCGTTCATTGCTTGCAGTATGTGGAAGTACGGTCTCTTCTGGAAACTCCGCTATCGGACAATTTCCAACAAGCGAACACTGTGTACATAACCCTGGAGCCCGCTTATCAACTTGCCACTTTGAAAATCCGTATGGCTTTCCAGTTCCAGTACCAACTGTCCATTGCCAGCCCAGAAGATTTGCAGCTCGCGACCCGTCGAGAAGTTGCTGGTACATCCGTTCTTGCCCGAAGAGCCAACCCTTCTCACTGCGCACCGTCCATTGAGAGGCCAGCCACATTCTGGTTTGGTTTACCAGCCAGCCATCTGTTTCCAATTCGGATACGACTTCGTCAACACAAAGCATTTCGCGATTCCAGCCATCGCCATCTTGATTCCTGTTTGCTTCGAATCGAAGATTCTCAAAAAGTTGTGTGCCCATCCGGGCATACAACTGTCTCGCATACTCTTGCCATAAAAGTTCATCCTGAAACTTTTCACGATCTTTGTAGGGCACCTTACGCACCGCTTGGAAGACGTCACTCAGCGTGAGAATGTTGTGTCGAATATAGGGTGACAACACCGAGGCGCCACGGCTTGATTTTGGAAAGACTTGGCTTCTTGCATTCGCGTATCCGGTGATATCTAAATTTGTTAGTGCTTCATTCGCAGCAGTTTGTCCGCCGTTAATTGAACTCACTCCTAAGGCACCAGAGTAGAGACCTTGAAAATCACGTTCGATAACGACGAGGACGTCTTCCATTTTCTGAATGGAAATTTGCTGCATGTACTGCAAAATAACAGGGTTCCCTCCTGTAGCGGAGGTGGTGCTCAAGACCATTGCCTCTTGCTCAGGATCGCCTTATTGCCACATGACATATTGAAGATGAATTTCACTAGTTAGCCAATGAGGGCTGTGAACACAACGCCTACGAAGTGAACTTGCGCCACTCGTCTTCCGTCCAGTGCTGGCGTAGTTCTTCCGTTATGAAGTCGGTGACCCAACGCACCGAGTCAATCCACGGCAAGTCTTGTGACATCACTTCAGTAAAGGCCATACCTTGAAGCAACAGTGCAGCATCGTCAATTCCCAGCAGCACACCCTCTTCTTCGGCGGGTGCCATGAGCCGAGCTTCCAAATCAAGAATGCGCTCTGAATTCCAGCCACTTGAATCTGCATTGCCAAAAAGGTCGTCGAGCATGATGCCGAGTATTTGCGAAAGCGCCAGAACAGCATCTTGTTCCAGCATCACCAAGCGTGGTTCGATCATGAACCAACTCTCCCATGGCATTGCACTAATAGATAAATTGTGAATGGAATCATTCGTCGTCAAGCATGAGGGTTTGGCGCAAGCTACTTCCGTCAATATCAACGCTCAGCCACAGAGGCTGCTCTTCGCCTGCATGTTCTGTATTCGTAGTAGCAAACACAAGAGCGCCGGCATCTGCTACTTCTCTGAGAAACTCTTTGTGCAATTCATAGTGAAATGCCACAGCAAAAATTGCCTCAACAGGCTTTGATAAGCGGACCCCAATGACAACAGCGTCGTCTTGCCTTAGCGCAATAGTGCTGACATCCCCCACTCCCTCTACTGCATGCACTCGAGCGAGGTCTGCAACCTCAGGTGAATCCGATACATCGATAGTGACGGTGGGCATCCATACATTTTCGCCTACAAGCGTGTGGCCAATCTCTTGGACAGCAAAGCATGGCACACTCACAAAGCCTCCTGTTACCCTCTCAAGATGTTCGCCATCAAACGATACATTCGGCCGCTTCTCATAGCCCATTTAGCCTCCACACTTTTTATGGTTGGCCTCATTTGGACCATTCACACTGTGCATTACCCGCTATTTGCGCACGTAGGTGAATCCACTTATGTCGCATTTCAATCGCAACACGTCGACCGCATTGGGAAATTGCTTTTCTTGCCCTGGCTCACCAAAGGCATCACTTTGCTTGCAGTTTTAGTTCTGGCGTTCTTTGGCAATCAGCGCAATCTACGACTCCCCGCGTTCCTCAATGGAGTAGGAATGGCTATTGCTCTCATCATTAGTGGCTTTTGGTCTGCACCAGCCCACGGAGACCTTGCCGATGGATTCAACGCCGCAGTGCATGATCGCTTAATGACTGCAAACCTTGTGAGATCGCTTGCATGGACACTCTGCGGGGTAAGTGCAATATGGATTGTTGCACGTTTGTGGTCTTCTCAAGTGAGTGACACTCAAGTTTCACCCACATCATGATATTCCAATACTGGGGAGCAACACCAGCAGAAATTGATAGTTCCGTTGTGGGAGATCACTTATGCCATGATGCATCGCTCATTGCTACTCGCTCCATCACCATCAGCGCTCCACCAGCAGATGTGTTTCCTTGGATACGGCAAATGGGTTTTGGTCGAGCAGGTTGGTACAGCTACGACTGGATCGACAACTTGGGGCGCAAGAGTGCAACCACCATTCGCGAAGAATGGCAGTCGGTTGAGTCGGGAGACAAGGTTCCTTCAGGCCCCATTGCTTTTACGGCAATAATTGTTGATGCATCGCGTCACTTCGTACTGGAAATCAAATCACTCGGCAAAAAAGCGCCACGACTCCACTTCACTCTTGCCTATGAATTGCGTGATGACCCGCAAGGCACACGGCTAGTCACCCGCATGCGCTCTCACGTCAATTTCCCACTTGGTTTCCTATTTGAAAAGCTCGTACTTGGCCCAGGCGATGGAATCATGCTGCGTCGCCAACTACTCAATATTAAAAAGAATGCTGAGCAGCACCCCCGAAGAACAATCTGAGAAACCCTACGAGCGAGCAAGTGAGTAGAGTCAAGAGGTGAGCAAAGTCCGCCACATACATATTTTTGCTCTGCTTCTCAGCCTCGGCATTGCGGCTTGTAGGACAAGCGGCCCAACCGCAAGCAGCACAAGTAGCCCTCCTTTACCAACAACAACTGTTGTACCAGCGCCAGTCACCATGAGTCTTGCCTTTGCCGGTGACGTACTGATTCACAGCCAGGTATGGAAAGCAGCAACCGTTCACAATGGTGGTGACGGTTACGACTTCACACCAATGTTCAAACGGGTTCAACCACTGATCGAGAGCGCCGACTTGGCCATCTGTCATTTAGAAGTACCTCTGGTCTCACCCGGCGAGAAGCCAACAACAAATCCTCTCTATTCGGCACCAACAGAGCTTGCCTTCGCAATTAAAAATGCTGGTTTCGATCGTTGCTCAACAGCAAGCAACCATACTTTTGACAAAGGAGCAAAGGGGATTAAAGCAACGCTGAATGAATTCGATGCGCTCGGACTAGGACAGGCGGGAATGGCGAGAACTCCCGATGAAATTGAGCCAAAAGTTTTCGTGGTGAAGGGCATCAA